>JAIRZR010000428.1 GCA_031267155.1 Prevotellaceae bacterium
GCCGATCTCGGGAAGGTTGCCTTTTATCAGGATCCGGTCATAACACGACAGTGTACAGCTTATTTTGTCTTTGTGTGATTCAATTATATTTTGCATAATTATTCCGTTTTAGGGAACAATGGTAATAATTTCTTCTTGTAGTAATACTTTTCCGGCTCGTCCGGCTTAGGTATTTAGAATGATGATTATTTTAGTACCTTTACGCTCCGTTATAACAGGGTATTTTTAATAATTTGACTTGAGTTACAGGATGATACGGCATAATCACAATGATGAAAATGTACATGGAAACGGGAGGAAACACGAGCACGTTCATGGAAATTCCAATATCGGGACAGCCTTTTTCCTGAATCTTGCATTCAGCATCATAGAAGTTGTGGGGGGGAGCATTACCAACAGTGTAGCAATCCTTTCCGACGCCCTGCACGACTTGGGCGACAGTGTTTCGCTTGCACTTGCCTGGTATTTCCAAAAACTGTCGAGGAAAAAAAGAGATTCGGAATATTCGTATGGCTACCGCAGGTTTTCGCTGCTGGGAGCGCTGATCAATTCGGTAGTGTTGCTGATCGGTTCGATTTTTGTTATCAGCGAGAGCATCAGCAGACTTGCTTCGCCAAAGGAAGCCGACGCCAAAGGAATGTTCCTGCTGGCGATTTTGGGGATAGTTATCAACGGATTCGCCATGCTGAAATTAAAAAAGGGACATTCGCTGAACGAAAGAACCGTTTCGCTGCATCTTCTGGAAGACGTCCTGGGCTGGGTGGCGGTACTTGTCGCAAGCGTCATAATGATATTCGTTGAAATTCCGGTTCTTGACCCGATCCTCTCACTGGGAATCGCCTGTTACATACTCTTCAATATCTACAATAACCTGCGCGACGCCCTGAGGGTTATCCTGCAGGGTACTCCCGAAAATATTAACGGCGAAGAAATTGAGAGGGCGCTCCTGAATATCGAGGGTATAGAATCGGTGCACGACTTGCATTTGTGGACTATGGACGGCGAGTATAACATCTCTTCGGTTCACATAGTTGTCGGGGCAAATCAGGACAGTTCCGGCATAATGGAACTGAAAAGACAGGTGAAACAGATATTTAAACAGTTTAACGTTCAACATTCTACCGTTGAGGTGGAACGGAACGAAGAAAACTGTGAAGACAGAGATAATTGTTGTTAAGCAATAAGATATGATAATTAAGTTGTTAGGGAAATTTAAGCCGGGAGAAAAAGGAGTTGTCGAAAAACTTACCGTCCTTGGACCTTTACGCAGACGCCTGCTGGACATGGGAATAACCCCGGGTACGGAAATTGTTTTCCGGAAAGCCGCTCCGCTTGGCGATCCCATGGAAATTATGCTGCGGGGATATGTGCTGGCAATAAGGAAAAGCGAAGCCGAAGCGGTGCTGATGAAAATGGAGGCAAAATCATGAGGTTTGCAATAGCCGGAAATCCCAACAGCGGTAAAACGACCCTGTTCAACTCCTTAACAGGAAGCAACGCCCATGTCGGCAACTGGCCCGGAGTGACGGTTGACAAGAAGGAAGGCGTTTACAGGCTCAAAAACAGCGATAATACGGTAACGAAAATCAATATCATCGACCTGCCGGGGATATATTCGCTTTCGCCCTATACTCCCGAAGAAGTCATTGCCCGCCAGTTTATTATGGACGAAAAGCCGGATTTGATCATAAACATCGTCGACAGCACCAACCTCGAACGGAACCTGTATCTCACCACCCAGTTGCTGGAAATGGATATACCTGTTGTGGTGGCTCTCAACATGATGGACATCATCAAGCGTGAAGGTTCGATAATCGATTCGGAGATTCTGTCCCGCAAACTGGGCGTTCCGGTCGTCCCCATCAGCGCGTTGAAATCCGGCAATATCAAGTCGCTGATGTCCAAATGTGTCGAATATGTGAAAACGCCCCGTACGGGTTCTTCCTTTCTGCCCGGAACAGCGCTCTCCGGACAGTACGGAAAGGTTCTGGAACTCGTCAACGGGCATCATATCAAGCATCCCGTATTCCATGCCGTCAAACTTCTTGAAAACGATTCCATAGAACTGATGCACGATGCCGCGCTTTCCGCCGGCATTCAAAATCTCAAACTCGAGTACGAGAAAGATAAAAAGCCCTTTGACTACGAGGCTGAAATCGCCGACCTGCGCTACAAGTTCATAACCGGCGACGTAAAGCCGGATGTGGTAAAGGTTCTCAAAAATCTTGGCGCGAGAAATTCGGAAAAAATAGACAGGATACTGACTCACCGCGTATGGGGACTGCCCATCTTTATGGCGCTGATGTTTACAATTTTCCACATTATTTTCTCCAAGGATTTCATGTTCCTGACAGGTTTTGGAGCGGAAGAGGGTCTTTCCAGTCCGGGAATACTGCTTAAGGGCTATATGGAAAGTTTCCAGGGATTTATCATGATGAAAGCAAATTCGCTTCTCGAGAGTGCAGACGCCGCGGGATGGGCGAGAGGAGCAATCGTGGACGGTCTGCTGAAGGGCGTGTGTTCGGTTCTGACGTTTTTGCCTCAGATACTTTTGCTTTTCCTGTCGCTGTCCATGCTGGAAGACAGCGGCTACATGTCCCGCATAGCCTTTATCATGGACAGGATTTTAAAGCGTTTCGGCCTGTCGGGCAAGGCATTTATACCGATGCTGATGGGTTTCGGCTGTTCCGTTCCGGCGATGATGGGTACGCGAACTTTGGCAAGCGTAAAGGAAAAGCGCATGACTCTCATGCTTATACCTTTCTTTTCGTGCGGGGCGAAAATGGTGATATGGGCGACTGTTGTCCCGGCGGTTTTTAAGAACAATACCGATTTTGTCATTTTTTGCATTTATATAGCCGGCGTTGTTGTTGCCATCCTCGGGGCTATCCTGCTTAAAAAAACTGTTTTCAAGGGAATTGAATCGAATTTTGTTCTGGAATTGCCCGTATACCGTTATCCGCGAATCAAAAGCATAGCCTTGCAACTGTGGGAAAAACTGAAAGGGTTTTTAACTACGGTAACTACCGTTATTGCCGCATCGACTCTGGTTATATGGTTCTTACAGAATTTTGACCTGTCTCTGGCGATGGTTCCCGAAAACAGCGATTTGTGTATCCTGAAATCTTTCGGCGACGCTGTCAAATGGATTTTCGTTCCGCTGGGATTTGCTCAGGACGACAATAGCTGGAAATTGATTGTGGCTATTCTCACGGGTTTACTGGCAAAGGAGGCGGTTGTTTCTACAATGGGAGTGCTGTATCAGGCTCAGGGATACGATACCGCCGCGCCCGGATATGACCCGAATGTGCAGAGCCAGGAATCGGTTACGGCTGCATTAGCCGGCGTGTTTACTCCATTGACCGCCATATCGTTCATCGTTTTCAATCTTCTGGTTATACCCTGTTTTGCCGCGGTGGCAACTGCGCGTTCGGAACTGAAAAACGCTAAATGGACTTTCTTCATCATAGCGTTCTGGTTTGCAACAGCATGGATTACAAGTTTTTTAGTGTATCAGACAGCTTCACTGCTGAAAGGCGTAAACCTGACAAATGTGATTATTGCCATATTTATAATCGGTATCATTCTGTTTTCGATTTTTAGACGTAAAAACAAAAAAGACAAATGCGCCGGATGTAACAAATGCTCGAAATGCCCGTGAAATTCACAGTCATGCTTATAATGACGCTTTTCGTAAATAACATATTAAGAGGCTTTTCTGGATTGCTTCACTGCGTTTGCAATGACGGACAGCGATGGTTTGCTTTGATTTATGATAACGCCTTTTGTTATGTCCTGATTAAGGGATGCAAATAAATAACATATAATGTTCCATGTTGCAAATTTAGGGATGCGAAATAAACAGGATATAACAGTATCAGAATACTGTGAACAAATTGCACGCCATACCGACATATCATTCCTTTCATATAACAACATCTCAAACGGCTAATATGAAGCAGATTATGGATGCGATGCTGTTATATGAAAGGACATCAATAGAAATAGCCCAACACACACACACAACCCGGGTGCATTCCAAAATGTCGTTTTTCTCAATTCATCGAATTATAACAGACTTGAAAAGTCGGATTTTCATAACCGCAGGTCGCGACTTGCGGAAGAAAAGCGCAAGTATAAACTACCTGAAACGTAAGTTCGACGTAGTCAAAGGTAGGATTTTTGATTGCGCTCTAAGTTCTACCTTTGACTACGTTGAACTTACGTTTCAGGTAGTGACCGGGATTGGTTATTTACCGCAGGTCGCGACCTGCGGTTATGAAAATCAAGCCCTTCGGGCTGCTAAAATGCACAAAATCATGTTACACGAAAAAACGACATTTTGGAATACACCCCACAACTCTTGCGGTTGCCCTAATCCCTACACCGGACGCAGACACATTGCCGCTGTGATATCAGCGTCATTACCGGCAACGGCAATTCATCTCCGTTTTTTATTATATCCGGCAATAACAACAATAATCACGGGGATACCCAGCAGGGCGGTGATTGAGTTTATCGGCAGGGCGACGTCTTTGATAACGCACTGTGACAGAATATCGCACAGGAGCATTATACATGCGCCGGTCAGCATGGTTCCGGGCATAAGGATGCGGTGGTCGGCCTGGCGGAACAGGATTCGGGTAAGGTGCGGAACAGCGATTCCGATAAAGCCGATGGGACCGCAGAATGCTGTAGCTGTTCCTGCGAGTATGCTGGTACCCAGGAAGACCATGTTTCGCGAGCGCTGTATATTGACTCCCATGCTTCTGGCATAGTTTTCGCCCAGGAGGAGCGCATTAAGCGGCTTGATGGAATACACCGATATTATAATGCCGGCGAGCAGGGCGCCTCCCATCACCGGAAGCCTGTCCGTCGATAC
Organism: Prevotellaceae bacterium; assembly: GCA_031267155.1. GTDB lineage: Bacteria > Bacteroidota > Bacteroidia > Bacteroidales > UBA932 > JAIRLF01. The sequence goes on from JAIRZR010000428.1 coordinate 4,883, forward strand.
CGAGCCGAGGCTGCCCATCGTCCATATAACGTATGTCTTTACGCCGGCGCTGGAGCTGAAATACTGCAGAATGCTTATTATCGCAGACATGCCGCTGCCGAACATCACTCCGAGTATCAGTACCGACATCACATCCTTTACCCTGGCTGACACGAGCAGTATGAGAATCAGCACCATGGACGATCCGGCTAAGGCGGCGGCATAAGTTCCCAGATCCCGCAGGGACTCCACAATGGCTAAGGACGAAGCGCCCATGATGAACAGGGCAACCCCCAGGCCGGCGCCGGAACTGACTCCGAGCACGTAGGGATCGGCAAGGGGATTCCTGAAAACCGTCTGCATCTGCAGGCCCGAAACCGAGAGCGCAACACCCGTAAAGACAGCGACACAGGCTTTCGGAAGCCTGAACCTGTACAGGATTTTCGAGGCGTTTGCCTCCTCCTTCCCGAACAGGGAATCCACAATGTCCTTCAGGGAAATATCGACGGAACCGACGGACAGGTCTGTAACAAACAGCGCTGCCAGCAGGCAGGCGAGCAGCGTGAAGAACAGGGAATTATATTTGTGTATCTGCTTATTCAATTCTGTATTTCTATTTCTTTTTCCGGCGGCGGAATATGTCGATAAACTTGTCAAACTGTGAACGGTACGAGAGGCCGATTCCGTTTCTGTTGCTCTCCATATCGTCGGAGAAATAGTCGCGGGACTTCGAAAATACTTTGAACCTCGTATTTTCATTTTTTCCCAGCAGCACCTCCATTTCTATATCTCCTATGAAGCTTCTGTTGGATGTTGTTGAATTGCTTGCGCTTCCGTTAAGGATTACCCTGTCGAAAAGCTGGGTGCTCACATCAATTCCAAAGCCGGAACCGGAGCTGTTGTATGCGTTTGCATTGTAATCGACATTGACGTCCAGGGGAATGGGCAGGTTGAACATGGCTATCAGGTTGCCTATCTGCCCCGACAGCAGTTCCGAAGCATTGAACATCGATGAAATAGTTCCCAAATCCTGGCTGGCGAAATTCTGTTCCGGCAGAAACGATTTGAGTACCAGCAGGGCAAGAAACTGCCGCGTCATTTTTTCGTCCGTATTGACCAGATTCGTAAACTGCGCCTTTTTCTCGGGGTCGATATTGAGAATATCCACATTGAATTTCAAATTCGGATTGGTCATTCTGCCGGTTATAAGTATCTGGCATTCCACCGGATAGTTTCTCAGGCTGTCAAGCGGGAAAAGGGTCGCCAGCGAAACGCGTTCCCTGTACGAAGCCGTAACGTTCAGATCGGCGTTTTCGATGTCCCCGTTGAAATGTATCCGGCTGCCCTTGTTTATCGTGAATTTGCGGGTTACGATGCTTAAATTCGGGAGAGTAAAATTATATTCGCCTTCTTCGATAGAATAATCTCCTGTTATGCTGAACTGTTCCACCGAAGGATCGACGTCGATTATGAGATTTCCGCTGCCCTTGGCTTTAAGTATGTCGCTCACTTTCGGGTCGATAAGTATCTGTATTTCGGAGTCGGGAGTTACGGCAAGGTCGAACCTGAGTTTCATGTTCGATTTTCTGGGAGGGAGCGTTTCGTAAACCTCCTCCTGCTCGACCGTGTTGCCGGTAAAGGAAAGAAAATCGTATTCCTTGACCTGCGAGGTGGACGACAGCGGTATATACAGAGTTGAATTTGAGCGTGTCTCGGCAGTTACCGAGAAATTGAGCAGATCGGGATTTCCCGTCAGTCTGACAACTCCCGAAGTGTAGGCAGTCCCGTAGAACAGGGGATTATCCTTGCTTTTCGTGTTCAGGCTCTGGAAATTCCGGACGTTCGCGTTCGCGTCAAATTCTATATTCTTAAAGTAGTCATGCGTCAGATTCATTGTAAGGGTTCCGGTATTTCCGGCAACATCCTTTATCCGTCCGTTATAGATGCTTATTTTTGAACCTGTTATATCAATACTGGAATTTACGGTATAGTGAGTTTGAAGATAATCGACCGTCATGCCCACATCGTCCAGGCTCAAATTGCCTGATATGTCGGGATTTGTGAGGGTTCCGCGGATTTTGACCGTTCCGTTGACCGTCCCGCTTATATCGGACATGATTTTATCCAAAAGCGGTTCCAGAATATTAACTTTAAGGCTTTTCACATCGATATCCGCATAAATCTCCCCGGATTTCGGATCAATGTGCCCGTACACCGAAGTGTACAGGTTTCTACCGTACGAAGTCCGGTATGTGAGATCTATGCGCTGCCTGTCGTTGTTCCACATGCTGCCCACGATTACATTTCCTATGGTATCGCTGTTGACAATCAGTGTATCCATCTGTATTGAAGAGATTATCATGGGCATTCCGTACAGTCCGCACAGGTCGATTTCGCCCGATATTTTTCCTCCCAGGCGGTATCCTGTCGGCGATATATACTGGTTGATTCCTCTCAGCCTGTAGTTTGTCAGGGATATCCTCAGTGAATCGTTGGGGTTTTGCGAAACCGTTCCCGAGATTTCGACTTTCTGTCCTCTCTGGTTGATATTAAATCCGTCTATGTCCAGCCTGTCGTCCTCCATCTTTACGAGCGTGCGCTCCAGATTCCATTTCTGACCGAAAAGCTTCAGTTCCGACTCATCCATGCTGATGTCGGTCAGGAACTTGCCCGGCGATTTATGGTTTTTGGAAAACTGCGTGACAAAGGAAAGATTTGCTTCCGAATCGTTTATCGAATCGGCAAACGACAGGGAGGTCCGGATTTTATCCTGAAATATGGAATTGTCAAGACTGAAACTGTTAAGCGTTAGCCACGGAGCGTCGAAATTGCCCGATATATTTATGTCCAGGGAATCGGAACTGTTGCTGCACAGGAGTTTCAGCCCGGAAACATGATTGTTGCCGTATGATATTTTACCGGAAGTCAGCCTCAGCTCAAGTCTGGAAGCTGTGTCGATTTTAGCCCTCAGTTCGCTGCCCTTTTCGACATGCAGCTGTGGAACAAAAATCCTTGTAATTCCCTTTATTTCCTTGATATGCGCCTCAAAATCACAGTCAAATTCCGGTTTGACGGGATCCGGTACGGTTTTGACCGGAAACAGTTCGGGCATATACGACTGCGTTATACTCTGCAGGTGTCCGACAAAGCTTTCCAGACTGTTCTGTCCGAAATATCTGGCGTCCATAAAGTCCGACTTCAGCTCGAGCCAGTTTTTATTTTCCGTGCTGTATGATGAGAGTACGATTTTCCCCAGATTGATATTGCCCTGGTTGTCATGATAGAACAGGCTGTCCACAGTCAGCTCGCCGATATAGTCCAGAATGCTTGAAGCCTTGAAGTTTGCCCTGATATTTGCATCGACAATGGAAAGCGTATCTCTTTTATTGAGATTCAGTTTCACTAAATCGGCGTGTTTCAAGCCTGCATCAAAGTTAAAGATGGAAGCGCCGTCCTGTCCCGCCAGATCAATATTGCCGTTGAAATCAAGCTCGATATTCGGTTCCGATATCTTTACTTTCCCGTCAAAGGACTGGTTTAGAAGCCGTCCTTCAAGCCCGACATTGTGATACCTGTAATCGTTAAATTCCAGCAGCGAGACGGTTCCCCTGCCGAAAATATCATTCTCGCCATTTTTTATTGCGCCGTCCACCGTCACGCTGAAACCCGCCTGCCCGAGTATCGGAGAATGAATTAACTGTCCGATATTGAAGCCTGTGGTGGCAAGCTCGCCCTTGAATCTGGTGGAATTATCCCGGTTATTGAACAGAATATCCATTTCCAGATTGCCCAGCTCGCTTTTCAGGTATCCGTACGAGACAAAATCGTTTACAAATCCCGTATAGCTTCCATTAAAGTGCAGGTTTCCAAATGTCTTCAGAATTTCTTTGCCCTCAAACTTTTTGCCCGTAAAGCCTTCGACAATGGCTGTGATGTTGTCGGGACCGGTATCCAGATGCTTCAAATCGACAAAAATCATTGTGTTTTCGATGTCCGGCAGCCCGAATATGCTGAAACGTCCCTCGATATACGTATTATCGACGGTTTCCATTGCGAAATCGTCGCTCCGCAAATCGGAGACATGTCCTGTAACCTGTCCGTTAAAGTTCGCTGTTACAGGTATTTTATTAAGTACGGGAGCGAAATATCCCAGCGTGGCAAAATCTATGCGCGAATTGTAAATATCGACCATAAACTCCACCTTGTTGACAAAATCGCTAAATTCCCTGCCTCCGTTGTACAGCATGCTAAGGTTCCTCATCCTGATGTCCGAAAAGTCGTCAATGAGCCTTAATTCCCTGAGTGTGATTTCCCTGCCGAAACGGATAATGCCCGTATCCGCTATCATCCGCCGTATGTTAAGTCCCGAGCGTTCCCTGAACGAAAAGTCGTTTACCCTGAAAGTCAGAGTGTCATTTTTAATCGAAATCCTGTCGGCGTCAAGGTTTATGTCCGATACCGACATGTTTTTGTAAATAATGCCTTCCGGCTGTTCTTCCACCGAAGGAGCGTCATTCAGATACATGACATATCTGAAATTTTTCACTTCCAGGGACTTGGTGATGATTCGAAATGTATTTCCGCCATCATCCTCATCATCTTCGTCCTGTTCCGGATTTTTCAGTTTCCTGATGATCCTGGTGATATTCGTGCCCGTGGAATCGCTTCTCAGACAAAATATTCCGTCTGTCAGCCTCAGCTTATTCAATGTAAGTGGACGCCCGCTCAGCGGCAGGTTGCCGATACGGGCATCCAGACGGGAAACGTACATCAGCGTGTCCCGGTTGGCGTCCTCGACATATATCCCATTGAGACGTACCCTGTTAAAAAGGGTAATATTAACAGATTTAACCTGTATATTCGTCTGCAGCTGCTCCGAAAGTTTATCGGATATTTTCCTCACGATAAAGGTCTGCACAAATGGCATACTGATGATAATCGGAGGTAAAAGCACTATAATCAATAGTATAACAAGAATCATGGAAATGACGCGCTTCCACTTTTTTTTCTCAGGTCTATTCTTCCGCTGTATGTTCTCTATTCTATCCTCTCGCATTTCTGTCTAAAAATTCACAGCAAAAGTACAAGAAAATCATAAACCCAAAAAAAATCTTCGTAACTGAAGAGCACATGTGCAATTTTTGCACATGCGGATGATGACGGAAAACAGCAGTATCAAATAAGATACTATACATCCCTGGAATCTGAAATGCATCCTTATAATCTGATAAAAAATAAAAACCGTATCTTTGCGCCATTATTTATTACATAAAATCGTTTTTATATGAAAATAAAATTATCCTTTCTTGTTCTTTACATGTTTGCATGGGGGAGTTCTTTTTCCCAAAACAAACTGAACATAAGTAAAGTAAATGCAACATCCCCTGTTGTTGTGAACAGTCCCCTGATGTTTGACAGCGTCAATCTCAAGGGAGAAAAATTCGAAGCAAAGCACTTGCTCGAGACAGTATTTCTTGTAAACAGGACAGATTTCAGGGAAACGCTGGTTTCCGATTCCTCAGGCACGATATTCTTTCAAAAAGCTAAAGAAGAGAACGAACTGCGTTTCTTTTCCTTCAATGTAAATGCGAGCAGGCATGCAAAGCTGAAAGTCAGCCTCAGCGCTACCGGAATGCTGGAACTGTATGTCAACAATAAAAAGGAAACTTCGAAAACAACAGCGGAAGACAGTATTAAAAACGCGAAAACAGCTGAAAAGGAAATCACTGTAAAGCCGGGGACAGTAGAGTTTACCGTGAAATATCTCAGTCAGGCAAAATCGGAAGCGCCGCAGGAATCGCTTAAAATCATCCTTGAGTCGTCCGACAGCCTCGTCCTTCTGTCCGAATATGGAAACAGGCGGCTGATACGGATAAACGATATCGTCGAAGGACTCAGGGTCGGCGGGGGAAACATCTCGCCGAACGGAAACTATGCGATACTGAGATACTCGAACACGGTCGAGGGAGGAGCGACAAACAATTACAGCGAACTGTATAACATCCGCACGGGAAAGAGCATGTATCTGGACAAGTACATGTCGTGGATGCCGGTATCGGAGAAACTTTACTGTACCGAACAGAGGGGCGAAAACAATTCCCTGATAAGCGTCGATCCCGAAACGCTGGCGGGAACCATTATCGCAAACAATATCCCGAAAGGCAATTTCCGAATTCTGCCCGACGAGCAGCAGCTGTTATACACCGAAAAAGAGTCTTACGAGGACAGGAAAGGCGATTTGCTTATCCTCGAATCTCCTTCGGACAGGCAGGAGGGCTATTACGACAAGTATTTCGTTTACCTCTACAGTCTTGCAAGCGGCGTAAAGCAGCGTCTGACTTATGGAAAGCACTCGACGCCGGTGCGCGACATCAGTCGCGATTCGCGCTATCTTCTGTTTTCGACCGGCGAGGAGCATATCACGGAACGGCCGTTCCACAAGTCATCCATGTTCCTTTTTGACTTGAAATCGCTGAAAGTCATCGATACTCTATGGAAAGACGAGAAATATGCAAACTCGGCAAATTTTTCGCCCGACGGCACAAAGATTCTTATTCACGGATCACCCGATGCATTCGGCGGCAAAGGATTGAACGTGCCGCAGGGAATGACGGCAAACAGCTATGACGAACAGGTGTTTATAATGGATATTGCCACAAAGGAAATCGACGCTATCACCAAAAACTTCGACCCTTCGGTCGAGCGTGCGTTCTGGCATTCCAGTGACGAAATATATCTCTCGGTTGTGGAAGCCGACTACGAAAACATTTACAGGTACAGCATTGCAAAAAAGACCTTTACCAGACTGAATCTGGCGGAGGATGTGATACGCTCTTTCAGCCTTGCGAAGAATGGAACGGTAGCCGCATATATCGGATTAAGCTCGTCAAACTCCACAAGAGCCTACACTTACGACCTGAAAACCGCCAAATCGAAGCTCATCAGCGACCCCGCGAAGGAACGCTTCGAAAATATCGCTCTGGGAGATGTGCGCGACTGGGATTTTACCGCATCGGACGGAACGCTGATAAAGGGACGCTACTATCTCCCTCCGGATTTCGATTCTGCGGCAAAATATCCCGCGATTGTTTACTACTACGGCGGAACAAGCCCGACCGCCAGGACGCTTGACCATCCGTATCCGATGCATGTCTATGCGGCTATGGGCTACGTGGTTTACGTGCTCCAGCCAAGCGGGACAACAGGCTTCGGACAGGAATTTTCAGCCCGCCATGTCAATGCCTGGGGAAAACGTACTGCCGACGATATTATCGAAGGCGTCAAGAAGTTCGCCGCCGAACATTCTTTTGTCAATGAAAAGAAAATCGGCTGCATAGGAGCGTCATACGGCGGATTTATGACCATGTATCTGCAAACGGTTACCGATATTTTTGCCGCCGCGGTTTCCCACGCGGGAATAAGCGCGCTGTCAAGCTACTGGGGCGAAGGATACTGGGGCTATGCATACAGCGCCGCCGCAAGCGCCGACAGTTATCCCTGGAACAACAGGGAACTGTATGTGGAACAAAGTCCGCTCTTCAATGCCGACAGGATAAAAACGCCGCTGCTGCTGCTCCACGGTCTCGAAGATACCAATGTGCCGGTCGGCGAAAGCTTCCAGATGTACACGGCGCTGAAAATTCTCGGACGCCCTGTCGAATTTATCAGGGTGAAGGGCGAAAACCACGGCATCGCAACATACAGCCGCAGACTGGAATGGAACTATTCAATATACGCATGGTTCGCAAAATGGCTGAAAGACGATTCCTCGTGGTGGGACAGCATGTACCCGAAAAAAGGTAAAAACTAAAAGGTAAAAACTAAAAGTTGAATAACGCTGGTTGATTGCCCGCAGAACATTATACTGTGCGCGGGCTAAAATTGTGATATAAATGTAGAGATGCTTCGTGTCTTTTGACGCCGTAGGCGTCCAATTTTGATAACCCCGTGCAAGCGAAGCGTAGCTCGGGGTAAGCTATCGCACTCCAGAACTACGAAGTAGTTCAACTCCTTACGGAGTTGTGACGGAGAGGAGCTTTACCCCGAACAAGCGCAGCGCAGTTCGGGGTTATCCATCTTAAACTCCTTACGGAGTTATAAATAACATATAGATAGGTATGTTCCATGTCACAAATTTAATTGCCAGTCGAAGGGCGTCCGAATATAGTCGAAGGGGCGTCCAAATATAGTCGAAAGGGCGTTCAAATATAGTCGAAGGGGCGTCCGAATATAGTCGAAAGGGCGTCCAAATATAGTCGACAGGGCGTCCGAATATAGTCGATAGGGCGTCCAAATATAGTCGACAGGGCGTCCAAATATAGTCGACAGGGCGTCCGAATATAGTCGATAGGGCGTCCAAATATAGTCGATA
>JAIRZR010000023.1 GCA_031267155.1 Prevotellaceae bacterium
TATAATATAGGTTCTACCGTTATATGAAAGACAATTGGAAGAGGGTACAGAAATACTGAAAATTTCAGAATAGCAATCCTCTTTTTTAACGGTGATCTTGACATGCTTCCACACAAATAACGGTAGAACCATAATATAAAAGGGAAGCAAATATGGGATGAATATACCTTGCATCCTTTTGAGGCACCCTCGCGCTGAAAGCAGAAAACCCCCAATTGCTTCGCTTCATTGGGGGTTATTCAAACTCAGGCTTCCGGGTTTGGGATACTAACCGTCTTATTTATCGTTCAATTTCCTGAGCACATATTCCCTTCCCTGTTCTGTCGGCAGATCGTATTCGAGAGTTTCCCTTACTCCTGCGGGATTGATTTTTGCCTTCTCCGAAATGATGGGAGCGGGTATCCCGTGCGTTTTGAACAGGGGATTGGGATTGCTTCCGAGAGCCTGTTTGAGGACTCCGTCCGTCAGGCTTAGCGGGCTTTCCGTGCGGATACGCAGGTTTCCGCCCAGCATCGATTTTACCTTCAGCGTTTTGATCTGTCCGTCTTCCCATTCCATATCGACAAGGAACCCGCCTCTCGTTCTCAATCCGCTGACCTGTCCCTTTTTCCATATATCGGGCAGTGCAGGCAAAATGTGAACCGCGCCGTCGTGACTTTGCACAAACATCTCCGCTATGCCGGCAGTGCAGCCGAAATTTCCGTCGATCTGGAAAGGCGGATGGGCGTCGAACATGTTGGGATAGGTGCCGCCTCCCCTGTATTCGGTACTGTTATGATGCGTCAGTTTCAACTGTTCGGTAATCAGCTTGTACGCCCGGTTTCCATCCCTGAAACGCGCCCAGAGGCAGACCTTCCATCCCATAGACCATCCGGTAGCGGGATCGCCGCGATAGTTCAGCGAAGTGCGGGCGGCGTCGAACAGTTCCGGAGTGCGTACCGGAGATATCTGCCAGCCCGGGTAAACGCCGTACAGGTGAGACACATGGCGATGCTTGTCGTTGGGATCGTCCCAGTCGCACATCCATTCCTGCAACTGGCTGTACTGCCCGATATGCATTGGAGGCAGCCGTTTGACAGTCTGCCGCAGAGTATCGGCAAAAGCCCTGTCCGTGTTCAGCGTTTCGCTTGCCGAAATCAGGTTGCTGAACAGCTCGAACAGCAGCTGGTTGTCCATCGTTATGCCGTAAGCATTTGTAGACCGGTCTTTTTTACCCTTGTAAGTATAGGTAAACGCATTTTCGGGCGAATTGGAGGGCGCAAGCACCAGCCAGTGATGTTCGGGTTCCTCGACCATAAAGTCAAGGAAAAACAGAGCCGCGCCCTTCATTACCGGATACACTTCGGCAAGATATTCCCTGTCGCCCGAATAGAGGTAGCGTTCCCAGAGATGCTGGCAGACCCATGCTCCCCCCGAGGGCCACATTCCCGAAACAGCCTGATCTACCGGAGCTGTAGTGCGCCAGACATCGGTGTTGTGATGCAGCACCCATCCGCGCGCGCCGTACATCAGCCTGGCGGTTTCGGCTCCCGAGACGGCTATCTCCTTCACCATATTGATAAACGGCTGATGAAGTTCCGGCAGATTGGCAACTTCCGCAGGCCAGTAGTTCATTTCCGCATTGATGTTTGTCGTGTATTTGCTGTCCCAGGGCGGAGACATCAGGCTGTTCCATATCCCCTGCAGGTTAGCTGGCTGATTGCCAGGCTGCGAGCAGGAAATGAGCAGATAGCGTCCGAACTGGAAATACAGGGCTGCCAGATGCGGATCGCTGGCTTTGGCAAACTCAAGGATACGCCTGTCCGTGGATTTGGATATGGAATCGGTCGTTCCCAAATCCAGCTTCACACGATTGAAATACTGCTGATAGTAAGCTGTATGGTCGGACTTCAGCCTGCCGTATTCTTTCGGCAGGGCGTCCTGCATATAATCTGCCGCACGTTTATCCGCATCGCCGCTTAAATCGCGATAGTTCACGAAATTACTTGCCATGGATATATATACGGTAACAGCGTCGGCGCCGGAAACAGTCAGCTTGCCGTCCTGCGGCGCTAAACTCCCGTTTTCGGGAACAATCTTTACGCGGGCGGTGAATTTCACCTTGCCTTCCAGACCTTCCTGATCGCCGGACACGCCTTTCAGTATAAGCCCGGAATCCTGCACAAGCGTTTCGGTTTTCTGCGGACTGTCGAACCCGGCGGAGAAACTGATTTTCCCCTTTTTCGACGCGGTCAGCCTGATTACTGCCACCTGATCGGGGAAGGACGTGAAGATTTCCCTCGTGTATTTCACTCCGTCAACAGTGTAGCGGGTAGTGGCAATTGCGGTCGAAATATCCAGCTCGCGGTAATAATTCTCCGCATTTTCGTGTCCCGCGAAAGAGAGATTCAGGTCTCCGACAGGCTGATAGGACATTCCGTGATTGGTTTTAGTTACCACCTTTTCCGTAGCGAGATCCTGCGCCTCGTGATATTTACCTTCAAACAGAAGTTTGCGTATTTCGGGGATAGCCGCCAGAGCGTTCGGGTTGCCATTGCTGTTTGGCTGACCCGCCCACACGGTTTCCTCGTTCAACTGCAGCCTTTCCTTTGCAGGATTTCCGAAAACCATGACCCCCAAACGTCCGTTTCCAAGAGGCAAAGCTTCTTCCCATTTTTCTGCGGGCACACTGTACCACAGTTTCCAGTTGCCCCTGCCCGCGTCATTCGGAGCGCAGCAGAGCAACATTGCCATTCCGGTCAGTACGACCATTAATCCTTTTAAATTTCTCATTGTATATATCTTATAATTAATATTCTTTTCCCGTTAAAAACAGTTTGTCCAGTGCAGAAGAAGCAACCTGTTCTTTCCAACTCATATTGTGAAGCTGTCTGTCAAACTCAATATTCCTGTTGTTATCAACCATTAGTTTTTAGTTTTCAGTTCTTAACTTTCTAACTCCCTCGGCGTGTTGTTATCAACTAACTTTTAGTTTTCAGTTCTTAACTTTTAACTCCCTCGGCGCTTTGATCTCTGTCTTTATCTTTCCGTCCGTTCCTTTTTTATGGCTTATATGCACAATACCGTAAGGAGTTGGGAAAGAGCCTTCGACCCATTCCAGATTACCGAGATGCGGCTCGATATTCAGGACTTTACATCCGGGTTCCACGACCTTGACCCCCAGAACATGTTCGCTCAGCCATGCCGTAGGACCCGAAGCCCATCCGTGGCACAGGCTGTGCCGCAGGTTTTTATAGCAGTAGTCTCCAAAATCGGCGTGAATATCTTTCTTTCCTTCCGGGACAAGTTCGTCAATTCCTGCGGCGTTTTCCATCCAGTCAAGATTGAAATCTTCCCAGAAAGTAGTCGCACCCATATCCAGCATACCGCCCCAAAAACTGCTGATATTGTCCATTGCCGCCTGATAATTGCCGGCTTTTGCCTGAGCCTGCAGCATGTAATATCCGTAGAAAGTGGAAAACTCCTTTGCCCCGCCCACGGAAATCACATCTGCGTCCGCCTTTTCCGCCGGCAGCATACCGGCTAAAGCCAGCAGGGCGGCAGCCTGTTTCAGATGATTATGGTCGGGCACATGCTTTTTCATCAGATCGGCAGTTGCAGAGCATTTCTTTGCCAGAGTCCTGTCGTCCAGGGCAGCGCACAGCTCCGATCCAGCCTGAAAAGCCATAACCAGAAGCGCCTGCAAGCCGGCGTCGATTCCCGCGGTATTCGGGCTTGATGGCCAGTCGAGGAAACGTCCACCGCCGTCGAGTTTTTCCTTTCCCGTATCGTCCACCTTGGTAAACAGGATATTGAGCAGTCCGGTAAGATATTCCTGCTGTTCCCTGAGATACGGCAGACTGCCATGATACCTGTACCAGTCGCGATGAATAATGATCCACCACAGCGAATACGAGCACATTCCATTCATCCAGCCGGGCAGCGGAGTGATATCGCGCGCGAGATCAAGGCTTTTTGGGATAACTTCATTATACACGAACACCGCGCTCACGGTCATCACTTCGGGGTGAAGGTCGCCCAGCCAGACCAGCCTGTCGCGCTTGATTCCGTCCCAGATGTATTCCTGCATGTTGAGGTGCACGGTATAGGCGCCCGTCAGCCATATCCTGTTCAGCCTCTCGTCGCTGCACCGGAACGAGCCGAGGTAGGGGATATCGCGGTATGTGAATATGGCGTTGATTTCCTTTATCCCGACATTTACATCCGGATCGAGCAAATCGATGCGGACAAAGCGAAATCCGCTGTTACCCGTTTCCGCGACGCCAAGCCAGGGTATTTCCATTACGAAATCCCTCATTGCATGATCGTTTGTCGCGCCCTGCTCGCCCGCCGTACTCATGGCTTCGGAAACCGATTCCCCGAAACGCACCCGCACTCTTGTGTTTTTCCCCGACGCATCGGTAACAATTTGCAGACCGCCATGTATTTCCCTGCCAAAATCGAGCAGGATGGCTGGATATTCATCTCCCGTACTGCGCATTACGCAGACTTTTCGTCCTGTCAATTCGCTCTGTCCATTGCCTTTTTCGAGAAGTTTTTCGGGATTGCGGATCAGCTGTCCGTTTCCGTCGTTTTTCCAGACAATACGCTGTGGCGCAAGGTAAACGCGCGTCCGGCTGTCGTTAAATGATTTTCCGGCATATTCTTCGCCAAAAACCGGCGGCAGTTGCTGCGCCTGTATTTCAAGAGCGGCAAAA
>JAIRZR010000037.1 GCA_031267155.1 Prevotellaceae bacterium
CCGTACTGTATATCAGAGCGACGCCGGATACCGATCCCGAGGCTTTTGAGAAAACTCTGAACGATGCGCTGCCGCAGATTACAGAGCAGTATCCGGGAGTGAGCCTGAGCAAGATAAGCGATGGCGTGTGGCAGGCGGATGTTCCGGCGTCTTATCACAACGGTCACGAAGCGCATTTCGGACAGGTTACGGAAAACTTTCTGAACTATTTGCAGCAGGGAACATTGCCGGAATGGGAAATACCCAATATGATCGCAAAATACTATGTAACGACGCAGGCGCTGACTTTTGGAGTTAAGAACTGAGAACTAAGAACTAAGAGTTAGCTGACGCACGCAAATGTTCTTAGTTCTTAACTCTAACAGATGCACGCAAGCGCTCTTGGTTCTTAATTTTTAGTTTTTAACTTTAAGTTTTTAACTTTAATAGAAGATGATTGATATTGAAAACATAAAATATCCGGCAATGAAAACCGTTTCGACAAGACTGAAATTTTTCTGTACGCTTTACATATTTGTTTGTGTACAGTTTACACTGTATGCCGATGGAGGATTGTATCTTTTTCCAAAAGGAGCCAGGGCAACGGGAATGGGCAAGAACGGGCTGTTAAACTTTGATGTATGGTCTGCATACAACAATCAGGCCGCTCTGTCGTCCATCGAAAATATCAATGCAGGTTTGCATTATGAGAACCGGTTTGTCATGAATCAGTTAGGCACAAGCGTCGGGGTAATTGTTCTTCCCGCACTGACCGGAACCTTTGGCTTCGACATTGCACACATGGGTCTTGAAGATTATGGAGAAACAAGAATTGGAGCAGGATACGGCAAAAAACTTGCGAAAAGATTATCCCTGGGCGTACAGTTTAATTATCATTTACTGAGTTTCACTTCGGGATATCCTGATTTTTATGCTTTTACCGGCGAAGTGGGATTGATTGCCGAACCTATGGACAATTTATATTTAGGTGCGCATGTCTTCAATCCCACTTTTTCCCGGCTTAATTCGAGATATGAAGATCCCGTACCTGTGATATTTGAAGTAGGCGCAGGGTATAAAATAGCGGGAAAGCTGATGTTAAGCGCTGAAATTGAAAAGGAAAGATACGATGAAATGTCTCCGCGATTTGGAATTGACTATTCCCTGTTTAAAAGCATGAGTTTACGTTCGGGAGTGTCTCTTAATCCTGTAGAAGTTTGTTTTGGCGCAGGTTGGGTTTCCAAGAAACTCAGCTTGGATTTTGCCTTTTCCCATCACGAAATGCTTGGTTACAGTCCCCAGATCAGCCTGTCGTACAATTTCGGAAAATAATTCATTATCCGACAAACCTCTCAAAATAATATTTTGCCTTCGATTGAGAAGGTAAGAAACTGTTCAAGCTTGCCGCTTGATTCAACTCCTTACGGAGTTGTGGAGAGATGTATGCTGTACCCCGAACAAGCGAAGTGCAGTTCGGGGTTATCCATATTGGACACTTTACGGCGTCAGTCTGCAATGCACAAAACTGCCCCGTGTGTGATATAACAGAATTGTCAGAAAGAAAACTGCAGCATCACAACAGCGCTGTGTTCTGCAAGTCCCAAATCGTCCAGATCCCTTGCGTCCTGATTTTCATGTCCCCAGCGTCCAAGATACTGGTACATTGCCTGCAGTTTCAAATTATATCCGAAGATATAATAATTCAGTCCTACAGACGGCAAATTCAGTATTCCCTTTTCTTTCAGGGAATTTCTGTCCATAAAATCGTATCTTATAGCCGGCTGTATCTTGTCGGTTACGAAATATCCGCCCTGTATGTATGCCCCTGCGAAACTGTAATCGGCAGAAACTTTTTGCCGTTTTGTGAGAGCGACATTCAGGTAATACGCTTCGGCGGAGAGATACAGTCGGTTTTTGATGTACGACAGTTCGAGTCCCATGCGAAAATCGTTGGACGTCTGCCAGTTTGCTTCCACATTGTATGAGCTTGACAGAGCTACTAAGAACTTATCGTTGTTGAGATCGCCGGTATTTCCCTGATGCAGGGGCATCGGACCTTTCGGCATGAAAGCGAGGCGGGCGGCATAAAGCAGGGAAGGGATTCCAAGATCGTCGCTCAGCGTTTTTTGCGCGGCATTGACATTTATCCCTGTACCATTGAAAATTCCGAGATTGTATTCCCACCTGTTTTTCAAAAGACCGTGAACCATGAAGCCCAAATCGAAACCGGTAGCGAAAGCCGGCGGCGTGGAGTTTATACTGCGGTCAAGATATACCGGAGCGGTCAGGGACGATGGCAGAACGGGAAACAGGGTCTCGCCCAGCGTCACAAGATATGCCTGATTGTTTGGAGTTTTGAACTTTCCCACGCGAAAGCGCAGTTCGTTCTTCAGGTTTATGTCAAACCATGCCTGCTGCAGCATGGCGCCTCCCGACCTGGCTGCATTCAGTGTGAAATTGAACGTGAGTTTGTTAAATCTTCCCGACAGTCCCAAAATTGCGTATGGAATTTCGAATCCGCTGTTTGCGACATTGTCCTGATCGGCAAGTTCAAGTCCTTCGTCATCGTAATAGTTGAATTTCGCAGTCGACTGCACAAGAGTGTAAGGCTTAAACATGAAGTCTCCCACCTTTGTCTGGAAACTGAAACCTTTCTTGTCAATCATCGGTATGACGTCGCTCTGGATATATCTGTCGGGATTTTGTTCCTGAACCTGAGACTGTTCCTGTGCAAAAGCCTGCATGTACGCCAGACCTGCGAGCACTGTGAAAAGATATTTACCGGATTTAATTTTTACTGTTTTCATAAAACCTGATTCATTTTTAAAATTATTATCTGAATATTAAAGAGATTCGACGAATTTTATCAGCGCGTCCCTGTCTTCCTTCGACATCTGTTTGAATATGTCTCTGGAAACAGCTCCCTCGCGTCCGTGCCACATGATTGCTTCCAGAATATTGCGCGCCCGTCCGTCGTGTAAAAAGTGCGTATGCTGATTTACTCTGTTTTGCAGTCCGACGCCCCAAAGCGGCGTCGTGCGCCATTCGCAGCCCATTGCCAGCCCCGACGAATAGTGGCTGTCGAGTTCAGCGCCCATATCGTGAAGCAGAAAATCGCTGTATGGATGTATCGTTTGCCTTGACAGCCAGGGCAAACGGGTTCCGTTTATCAGCGTGGGCGCATCCTGCCGGGTATGCAGGGTGGGCGTATGGCACAAATCGCATTTTGCCCTGTAGAAATTTTCCTCGCCGCGCTTCACTGTCGGATCGTTTACGTTCCGCCGCGCAGGTACGCCCAGGGCATGAAGATAAAAATCAACGTGTTCCATGTCCCTGGTTGATATCTGTATCCCGTAGTGACTGTATCCGAGCATTTGCGACTGCCCTTCGCTCACTTCGAGAGGATAACGGTCGTTTGTAACTCCAAGGTCGGACGAAAATCCCAGTTCGATTGTGAGATCGGCGTGCTGGGCTTTGTTTCCCGTGATGCCGATGAAAGTCATGTTGCGTTCGGGGATACTGTTGAGCCGTCCCGATATGCCGTATTCGGGATAGCTGCTTCGCCGGGCGACTTCCTGCAACTCGTCCGGATCCAGAGCCATCATCTGACCCAAACCCACGTGTCTCAGGGGAATACGCACGTCGATAATCAAATCTTCCGGCTTGATATTGTCGGCATACCATTCGACGATTTCGTAGTGCGGAGTCATCAGCGAATATTCTTCGCCATCGGGAAAACGGAATGTTTCTTCTGTAAATGAAGCCTTTAATTTGCCTTCCGGAGCAACTCCATAGATGGACTGGTCGTGTATAACACGCCCGTAGTTGCGGAAAAACGAACCGTCTTTTTTGGTGATATACACCAGCTGAGCCGAAAATCCGCCCGCGCCCGTTCCGCCCTGCGAGAAAAGCGTCGGCAAGGTTCTGCCTGCGTTTGTGTGGCAGCTTCCGCACGAAGAACCGACATACAGCGGGCCCTTTCCTCCAATCAGGGGATCGTCGCCGCTTGCCCGGGGTCTGTCATACAGCGCATCGCCTCTGTAGAAGCGGGTAACAAGCTCGTTTGTAAGCCATTTTGCCGGAGTATCGTAGGCGGTCATTCCCGTTTCGAAAACGGTCGACGTTCCGGCAGACAGGGAGGCCGGATCGGCGACATTGCCGTATTTATCAAGTATTTCAACGTCTTCCTTTGTACATGCAACAAATGTCATGACGAATAAAATCACCATGACATTTATTAATTGATATGTTCTAATATTCATTCTGTCCAATTATCGTTAAAAAAATAACTGTCAGTAAATTACGACAATTATATTAACCTGTTTCAGTCCGCAAAGGTATTCCTGTTTCCAAAAGTGGACAATCACTATTTATAGTGATTTTATCAAGCCTCATATACCTAAAACTAATGAGTGTAATATGATGACGCACGAAGTTCAATTGCCCGGAGAGCAATTTCGCAATGCGCATTATGTTCACAGTATTACACCTTATTTATTTCACATCCCATGCTGTTCAAATTGAATTCGGTTTATAAGTAAATGTTCATAATTAGTTTATATAAAATATTTATACTTCCTTTGCGTTCACTTATAGTAGGATTAGTAATGGGAAAGATAAAGAAACTGGAATTAACGGCTATTCCAACGTGTAGAACTCTCGAATGGCTTCCGCACCGGAACAAGCCACTATTTGTGCATGCGTTGCCGTGCGGTTCCATTCAAGGCCGATGGCCTGTCTTTTGCAAAAGGAGGAGAGCTGATGGACATGGACTGCACGGACGGAGAAGTCCGTGCGGCCATCGAACAGGACTTTTGGAGTTAAAAGTTAAGAACTAAAAGCTAAGAGTGCTGGTACACGTTAGCTAACTTTTAATTTTTAACTTTTAGTTCTTAACTCTAAAGATACTGACTTTCAGGCAGTGGTTGGAAGGCGATTGTTTTCCGCAGGTCGAGACCTGCGGTTATGAAAATAAAACCCTTCGGGTGGGGTGTTAAAAATGTTGATATTTTATATTATTTATTCGTACTTTTTTTTTTTCTTTGCAAAAAATTTTAGACATGAATACAATAGACTGGAAAGGCAAGGCGTTAGACTGGAAAAAAAAGGCAGTTGCTCAAACGCATAAAAACAAAGCTTTGAGAAAGCGCATAAAAGAGATCACCAAAAGTCGGGATAACTGGAAAAGTAAATCCCTTATTCACAAGGCTCGTGCAGATAAATATGAGTCCGATTTAAAAAAAACCAGAGACGTTTTTCAAAAGATCATAATAAGCTGAAAATCAAAGACAGTAAAGCGCCATTACGGCATACATATTCACTGCCTGTCATT
>JAIRZR010000061.1 GCA_031267155.1 Prevotellaceae bacterium
GCAGACGGCGACGAAACGAAGGCGACCGCGATTCAATATCATTTTAACGCTTACAGCAACATGAAATATTTTCTTGAAAGCGCCGCCCGGGCGGAAAAAGAACAGTTAGGCTCAAGCTATACGGCGACATCGACATTTACCGTCAAGTTTAATTATGTATCCGCAATAACCGACGACCAAATCACGTGGAGCAGTAAAACGTTCACGAACTTTTACATTGCAGCGTTTGTGCCGGATTCCTATTGATGCGCAAACCGGCCATAATAATGCAGGGACGTCCGCCGGAGAGTGGGCGTCCCTGCTGTTTTTTTGTGTACGTTCCGCTTATCAAGGATTGCGCCGGGCAGGGGATTTTCGAATAATTCAGCAACCCTTATTTGACTGCCTTTTTCGATTGAATACTGTCATATCTTTGAATATTAAATACAAAAGGGACACTTATTGCGCCGGATTTGTTAACAGGGAAACGAGGCATAGATTTGATAATACGGGATGCCTCCGTCAGGAAAGCCTTGTTTCTGGTAAACCAGACAGGTTCCACTTTATATATATAGCCTAAACTGTCATAATATAAGCCCATAATTACTTCTTCTTCAAAACTATTCCTGTATTCTGTTTCCGGATAAATCAACTGCCTGTTTACATAATTATAGACCTGTGATATAAATTGCTTTAAGTCACCTTCTTTGGATGTATCCAATATACTGTCGCATAAGATAAACCCGGCATTGTTTTTTTTATTTTCAGCCAATTCTGCTGAATTTGGAATAATTGACCACGCCTCTTCTATTGAGCCTATTTCGACTGATTTTATGGACTCCTTATTAGAATTCGACATCGAACATGCATTTAACATACATGCAAGAATAAGCAAGCTATTTTTCATATACATCAAAATATTTTTTCACCATTATATTCAAATAATGCTCAGTTAGATCAGGACAAAAGGGCGTAGGAATTAAAAAAGACTTTATCAAAAGAGAATTGTCTGAAACGAAAAAACAAACATTATTATTGTTCAAATTGAGATTTGTATCTCTAATGCTATATATAGCTGAATTCAATTGATGCTTTCTTTTAAAGGCAATCATGTCCTGAGAATGTTCGTGATTAGTTAATATGACAATATTATCATATTTCCCTTCAAATGTTTTTTTTAATAATTCTATTTCTTTCTCTACACATGATTCGCAACTTTCCACTGTATAGCGCATAACCAGCTTTAACCGACCGCCGAAGATATCACAAATCGGTATACTGTCATTTTTTTCCGTACAGACAAAAAGATTTTTTTGCAATTTCTGATCTTCATACAAAAAAGATTCTGACGTAACAGCTATCAAATCATTGTGCACGTCAATCAAATGCTTGTAACTTCTTACAATATCATGCTGAACATCGTCGCTCTTCTTTATTTTGTTAAGACAAATTACATTGAAAATAAGCAGCAGAACAATTGTCGCAATAAATATATATTTTAGCATAGTTATTTTTTCAGATGATAAACAATAAGTAAAGGATTTGCATCTTCAGGAATATCTAATGAAGCATTTTGTTTATCATTAATATAATCATACGCCTCGATTTTTCCTATAAGTTTCCCGTCTTCAGTTGCACAGATAATCGCAGAAGAATGAATATCAGACAGATTAATTTTTCCGACTTTTACGGTTGCCTTCTTTTTGTCATACAATACTTGATATTCATCGCCTCCATTAACAAACGCAAAATAAATACAGTCATCCGTTTCGTAAACGGAATTAATAAAGCCGCAATAATTTTTATTCTTTCGAATCTGACTGTACAGTTTCCCGTTACTTTCAATTTTATGCGGCAATAAATCCGGAGGTATATTTTTATCACCAAAATCAACCTCAAAATTAGGAAATACACCGTCAGGAGTAATTTTATAGATTGCATTACTTCCTGTAACACTTTGAATATTATAGGAATTGCCGTATCTGTAAAACCTTTGGAAATAACCAAAAATCAATCTTGACACTAAAAAATATGAATTTACTACCTTATCATTTTCTATCTGATACATTCCATAGTACTTATCCACTTCATTATCGGATAAATTAGCACTGCCCTGCCATAAAAACAAAACCGAATCTCCATATTCCACAAAATGAATCGGAAATATTCTATATTTCTCCATGTCCGGAAAATCTAATTTTCTTTCAAACACGACATCTCCATCCGCTCTGTACTTAATCAACTCATTATATCCCAATACATAAATGTTTCCGGCATCGTCAACTTTAAAATCTCTCAATTCGACGTATTCTCCAGGACCATTTCCCACTTTAGACAAGTTTCCCAGATACTTTCCCGAAGCAGAGAAAATCAAAATTTCCTTTTGGATCAAACTCTGAATATAATACTTGTCACCAACATGATACATTTGATGAACTGCACCTATGAGACTTTCCGAACTTGTTTCCAGCGGTATAATTTGAATACTGTCTAGCATATCATCTGTAAAAAGCGTTCCGTTAAAATTACCGGAAACTTTAATGACCGTATCAGGCAACATCAAATCACTTTGTCTGTCTTTACATGCAGAAAGACAGACAAGACAGACACAGAATAAAACTCCATTTCGATTCATACTGCAATTATTCTAATAATATTTAATAAAGGAGGCGAGATATAACTCGCCTCCCACTTTTAATAATAACATTCTCCTTCATACGGACTTCCTTGATAGCAGTACATATTCCCTCCATTATAGCACAGCCACAAAACAAATCCTCCAGAAAGAAGGAAACATTCTTTATAAGATGAATCAAACATATGTTCTCCCGCTAAAGCCTCCAATTCCGTTAAAGATACGGAAGCGTTCGCATTCTTTTTCATATTAACATTCACATTTACTACAGACATAACTGCAATAATCATAATGGCGATACCGCCTAAAACTTTCTTATTCATACTGTTTTTAATTTAATTATTAAAGATTATTCGCTATCATCCGAACATATTAATTCTTGTTTCTATACTTATTTGTTTTCTGGAACATCCTTTTCACCGGACGACAACTTGTTCCTCTTCAACAAATTTTGTACATGTTTGTTTTTTCTCTATCATTGCACCTCCTCTCCTTATTAGATGGAAAGCCGAGGGTATGTCGTCGATGCTGACGAACTTTCCGCTCCTTTTTCCACAATGTTTTACTTCTCTTCCATTTTTTGATTTCCGGATTTCATTTCATTCACTCTGACTGCCCTGAGGCCATTTTTTTTGCATTCATTTCAGCCTCGATGCGTTCAATTTCGCGGCGATGGCGTTCCACTTCCTGCAGTTGCGCTTCGAAATCTTCGTGATGCTGGCGGTCGGTGGTGTGGATGAGGTCTTCGGTGGTGAGCGGCAAGGTGAAGGTAGGTTCGCTGCCGAAGTGTGGCGTGTCGCCTGTGTGCTGGAGGAAAGCGGCTTTAATGACGAACTGCTTTCCCTGTGAGCCTTCGGGCATCTGGATGTTATTGTGCAGGCGGGTTGTCATCTGGCGGATCACTTCCGTTTTCGTATCGACGGAGGTGATGACGATCAGGGCATTCTTCACGCCGGTGGGCCATCCGTGCTCTACCATTGCGGCGTTTTCGCCTGCCGACTGGTCGACGACGACATGAACCAGGTCGGAGCTTATGACGCGTACCTTAACTTCTGCCATTACGACGGTAGGATCCTTGCGGCTGCGATGTCCGCCGACTTCGCCAGGCAGGAAGAAGCCGAGATTGTGAATATCTTCCGCCGTCAGCGTGCCGGCCGAATATTGTCCGTAAGCCCATGTCTTTACCTGAAGCAGGCACAGTCCGACGGCCGATTGGAGCAGCATGTTGCGATGCGAGCGGTCGCGTGACGAGGCATCGGTGGTACGGCATTTGATGATCAGGTCCTGCAGCACGGAGCAGTACCCGGTCAGTTCCTTGAGCAGATCGGCCGGCAGGGGCCACTGGTTCGTCTGGATGAGGTCGACGACGTTCTTGACGTTGCTGAACTTGTCGTCGATGCTGCCGTGCCACTTCCGGATGCCGAGCAGGACGGCTTCCGTGAGGCTGCTTTGAGTCGCTGTGCCCAGTGCAAAAGCGAGCGTGATGCCGCCGCCCGTTATCCCGAAAATTCCTTCGCCCGAAAGCGAGGATAAGAACATGTCGGCATGGTTAAGAACTATGTTGACCAGATTGACAAAAATTTCTACTAAATTTTCCATGATGTTTATTATTAATAATTTAATATATAAGAAGAATTTATTTTTGCATAGCCGGGTGAAAAAAACAGGTGATTTTTTATAATTCTGTCACATGAGGTTGAAATTATCTGACGTGAGACGGACATTGCCTGACGTGAGACGGACCGTCTCCGACGTGAGACGGTATCCGTCTGATGTGAGACGGACATTTTTGAAGTGAGACAGGATTGAACCGGCGTGAGACGGACTTGAACCGGCATGAGACGGGCTTGACCTGACGTGAGAATGAATCCATCCGATGTGAGACAGGCTTGATCTGACGTGAGGAGGGATTCAAAAAATGAAATTTTATTCTTTTCCGCAAAATGGAAAGAAATGATCCGCATACTTTCCGTTGTTTTCATATACATTATATTTTATATGTAAGGCACAAAGATAGCATATAATTTTACGTGCAGATTATAAAAAAACTTAAATCTTATATAAGCCGTCACAATTTCTACCATACTGCCTTCGTCGCAGTAAAAGGGGGCGTCTCAAAAAGTCCCTCACGTCGTCATTGCGAGCGAAGCGAAGCAATCCGGAATGCTGTTAATCACCGGATTGCTTCGGGCTGCGCCCTCCGGGTGACGGGACTCGACCCTTTTCGGAGACACCCCCATGTCCGGGATACGGGATGCAGGGCCGGCCTTCGCCGAGTCGCGCGCTGCATAATTCATAATTTACGTTTTTCCCGTTTCGTCTTAATCCGTTCTTTTTTCGCTTTTATCGGTAATTGTTTTTTGATAAGGCGAATGATTCGTAGATTTGCATCAGGAAAACGAAAACCCTGTGAAATAAAAAAACCTGTAAATATAAATTGACAAATGAACCTGTTAGATAAATACAGCACCCTGAAAGTAGTGTTGATCAGCCTGGTCGGCGCTGTTTTTATTGTCTATCCCAACATCGCCTGCTT
>JAIRZR010000093.1 GCA_031267155.1 Prevotellaceae bacterium
TACCAGCACGATCAGCAGCGCAGACCCCAGATACCCAAAGTTATGAATCAAAATATCGGAAATAAATCGCCCGGTCTTCCCGCCCACATAAAAAATGGATCCTTCCAAAAAACGCCCAATAAAAAAGCTCAGCGCAACGGACGTCCAAACCGTCATCAATGCACAAATAATAAAACTCCGCACCAAACGAAACCGCTTCGCCTTCATCAACTGCAATGCGACAAACACCACAAACAGAAGCAAAAATACCGTCGGAAACCCAAATCCATCATTAATCAGCCGATGACTCAAAATCGCGCCGCGCATCCCCGTCCAGTTCTCAACCCCCTCCACGGTTCCCCTGTGAAACAGCGACAAACCCTCAATCTTACTCTGATCCGCCGCCCCCGTAAACAAAAACGAAACGACGGATATGATGGCATAAACGCCCACAATCAAAATGATCAGCCCCGCAATATAGTGCGTAACGTTGCTCGAAATAAATTCCTTCCACGCCGAATGAGTCTTCTTTGCCATAGCCCTTTACACTTTATTTCCTTGCAGTTCAACCTTCAAACACAGTTCCTTCAACTGCTCCGCCGACAGGCAGGCCGGCGCATCCAGCATTACATCGCGACCGGAATTATTTTTCGGAAACGCAATACAATCACGAATCGAATCCAAACCCGCCGCTATCGAAACCAGCCGATCCAATCCGAACGCAATCCCCCCATGCGGCGGCGCGCCATACTTAAAAGCATTCATCAAAAACCCAAACTGCGCCTGCGCCTGTTCTTCCGAAAAACCAAGAACGGAAAACATCTTCTTCTGCAACGCGCTGTCATGGATGCGTATCGAGCCGCCTCCAATCTCTACCCCGTTGATAACCAAATCGTAAGCGTTGGCCCTCACAGCCCCCGGATCCGTGTCGAGGAGCGAAACATCTTCCGGCTTCGGACCCGTAAACGGATGATGCTTCGCAAAATAACGCTGCAATTCCGCATCATACTCCAGAAGCGGAAAATCAATCACCCACAGGCAGTTATACTTCTTCTTATCGCGCAGTCCGAGCCGCGCGCCCATCTCCAGACGCAATTCATTCAACTGCTTCTGCGCCTTTTCTCTTTCGCCGCAAAGGATGAGCAACAAATCGTCCGCCCGAGCCTCCGCCCGCTCCGCCCATAACTGCAAATCCTCCGGCGCATAAAATTTATCGACAGACGATTTCAGACTGCCGTCCGCCTCACAACGAACATAAATCAGCCCTTTTGCCCCAATTTGAGGCCGTTTCACAAAATCGGTCAATTCGTCCAACTGCTTGCGGGTGTATCCGGCGCAGCCTTCCGCGCGAATAGCGCCGACATATTCCGCGCCATCAAACACACCAAACCCCTTTCCCTCAGTCAAATCCTTCAATTCCACCAACGTCATCCCAAACCGTGTATCCGGCTTATCCGACCCATACAAACGCATCGCATCCGCATACGTCATGCGCGGAAAATCCGACAACTCCACCCCCAGAACCGTCTGAAACAGGTGACGAGTCAAACCCTCAAAAACGTTCAGAATATCCTCCTGCTCGATAAACGACATTTCGCAATCGATCTGCGTAAATTCCGGCTGCCGATCGGCCCGCAAATCCTCATCGCGAAAGCACTTTACGATCTGAAAATAGCGGTCAAAACCCGATACCATCAACAACTGCTTCAACGTCTGAGGCGACTGCGGCAAAGCATAAAACTCACCCGGATTCATCCGCGACGGCACCACAAAATCGCGCGCTCCCTCCGGCGTAGAACCAATCAAAACCGGCGTCTCCACTTCCAGGAATTTGTTGTCATTCAGATAACTCCGCGTCGCAAAAGCCATCCGATGCCGCAACTCCAGATTCGCCCGAACCGGCGTCCGACGCAAATCCAGGTACCGATATTTCATTCGCAAATCGTCACCCCCATCGCTCTCATCCTCGATCGTAAAAGGCGGCGTTTCCGACGGATTCAGCACATGCAGCCTCGCGACGACAATCTCAATATCGCCCGTCGCAAGGTTCGGATTCTTATTCGACCGCTCCTCCACACGCCCCTCCACCTGAATCACCCACTCCCGTCCCAAACGTGCAGCCTGTTCACACAAATCGGCGTCGGTTTCCTGATTAAAAACCAATTGCGTAACCCCGTAACGGTCGCGCAGATCTACAAAAATCATCCCGCCGAATTTACGCGCCTTCTGAACCCATCCGGCAAGGATCACCCTCTGACTCAGATTATTAATGCGGAGTTCCCCGCAAGTATTTGTTCTATACATATTCTTACTTCATTAATAGGATGCAAATTTACGAGATAAAAATGACTTTTAGGCTACGACCGTCCTATTTTTTGCAGTTTCATTTTTTCTTCGTACCTTCGCGTCGCCATACAAGGAAAGGTGCTCGAGTGGTTGAAGAGGCACGCCTGGAAAGCGTGTATTCCCCAAAAGGGAATCGCAGGTTCGAATCCTGTTCTTTCCGCTTACAACTCGTTGAAAATAAGCGAATTGCATTGAAAGCGAGCGAATTAAATGATTATCATCTACCCTAATTGACATCGATTTACATCTAAAAACACCGAATTTTGATACCAAAATTCAAAGTGGTAACAAAAGCGGTAACAAAGTGGTAACTAACTAAGATGTAAAGAGATGGAAAATTTATCTGTGCGCTATGTCTTCGACAGAAAGAAGCAAGCGAATGAAACGAAGAAAGGGCTTTTGCAAATAGAAGTCCGTAGATTGAACTCCTCCAAGCGAGTGATGATTTCGACAGGGATTAGGCTCTACAGAAATCAATTCTCAAGCAAAAACGGGTTTACCTGCCGTAATCATGATTCGGCGGTGTTGATCACCGGGAAAGCCCATCGGATCCTCCGGCAAATCGAAGCTTTCACCCTATCCGACAAGTGTACGAATATTGAGCAGGTAAAAAACTGGGATAATGATTCCGCCGGATGTTTTTCAGTCGTAGAGTTCATGCGGGAACAGCTGAAGAAAAGCAATCCGACAGCTGCGACAATGGAGCATCATTCCGCCCTGATTAACCAAGTTGAACGATTTGGAAAGATAAAAACGTTTGCCGATATCACCTACGAAAATATATCCGAATTTGACCGTTTTTTAAAGCAGTCTGGGGTGAAAGAAAATTCAACATTGAATAAGAGGCACTCCACATTCCGCCGGTACATCAAACAAGCGATTTATATGGACCGCTGTAAGAAGGATCCATACTTTGAATTTAAGATGCCATCCAAGAAAGGGAAGGATCCGGTGTACTTGGAGGAATCTGAAATTGGAAAAATCTTGCACTATGAGCCTTTCAACGAAAAGTTGGAACACGTCAAAGATTTGTTTGTCTTTCAGATATTTACGGGGATGGCCTATATTGACGTGATGAATTTTTCGCGGGATTGTATTTCGGAGTTGGACGGGAAAAGAATTCTTCGCAGCCGACGCGAAAAGACGAATGAGGCATTTATTTCGCTGTTTCTTCCTGAAGCAGAAACGATTGCGGAGAAATACGATTATCAACTACCGAAAATCACGAATCAGAAGTACAACGATTATTTGAAACTTTTGGGAACCGGCGCCGGCCTCCGAAAGAACCTGACCACGCACACAGCCCGACATACGTTTGCCACCTACCTGTTGAATAAAGATATTCCGATCGAAACGGTTTCAAAGGCGATGGGACACAGTAATATCAAGATGACGCAGCATTACGCCCGGTTGCTTGGCAAGAAAGTGGTGAGTGATATGAGTAAGTTGTTGCTTTAACTCATGGGGTAGAATAGCCCCTCGATGAGCCTGTCGATGCCCTGTGGGGTTACGGCGTATTTCAGTTGTTTGCAAACAAATTCTTTGTTGTTGAAGACGAAAACCCTTTTGACGTCTATTTTTTTGTCGTAAGTAAATTGGCAAACAAATTCTCGTGTGGTATCAATTGGTTTCGACTGCTCGTATAACATTTTTAATCCGTACGGATCGTCTAGGCGAAGGGAGAGATTATTTGCGTCAATAGAATATTCTCCTAGCCCAAAATCATCTACCAGAAAATCGATGAATCCTATCGGGTAATCCACTTCTCGCGGAAGCTTCGTAAAAACCTTTTCAAGAATACGATGATATCCGGTATAAAAGGCGAGATAGATATTTTCCGTGGCATCGTCATCCTGGTACGTATCGCCATTTTCTAAAACATCCTGTATTTTAATTATGTCATCCGGCGTTGGAGATGAGCCAATCTCTCTATCTCGCTCAAAATATGGATCCGTTGTTATTGCCGGCATGGGCGCCATCATTTTATAGAGCACAGTAGTCTCCGGTGACGATGAAGGATGGTCCGGTTGCTTCAATACATTGATCTCTCGTATCTGCATAGGAGCCGGTAATATTCTTAGCAACACATCAATATCCTCATTGTCTGGATTGTTTCGAATGGGTCGCAAACTATTGACTTTCCGGTAGTCATAATCTAGTGTTACTTGCGAGTCCGGCTTCTCCCACATGATATATTGAGTGTTGCTCTCCAAGGATATAAAAATCTTATTTTTCAGCAGATCTTTATTTGGAAACTCAGTAATATATCTGATGATGGCAAAAAAAGAATCCAGGGAAATATATTCCGCCTTATCTAAAATATTTTTACTCAAGTTTTGGTACCGGTAGTATTCATCGTCAGGAAAATCGTATCCTATATTTGCATTGGAATAATCCTCCTTACGTTCCTTGTCTATTCTTTGATTGTACGAATCAAGTACGAGATCGACGTGAACTTTTGCGGCACTTTCATAGTAAGTATTTTTAAAAACGATGTTTACGGTCCTTTTCTGTTCCTCTATGAGAAATGCAATATTAAATAGCTTTTCCAATTCTTCAAAAAATTCACCGATAGTCCAATCAGGAAGCATCTTGTTGATTATATTGGTTCGCTTTCCGTTTACTAAGTAGAGAAATCTCAGTTTGCTGTTTTCAAAGACGTTAGTGTTGATGGAATAACCCAAATTTTGCAGTATTCGGTTGATTATAACATACAAATAGGGCTGGGCAATTATGCCCGAACCGGCTGTTCCCGTCAAAAATATTGCCCCATCATTGGACTGCATTAGGCCGTACTCATTAAAAACACGATCTTCGTTGGCGGAATATAGAGGAATGTATTCGTAGTCTCCCCCCTCATCCCCGTATAAACTACCCAAATCCAACGAGTTCATCTTTCTGTCGCCCCCTATAAAATAATTCAACTCCGATTCTCCTGAAAGCAATTGTATTTTTACCGCGTTGTCTGTTATTTCAAGAATAACTTCCGTCCCTTTCAAAAACACTTCATTGTCAACGACCATATATGCGCTCCGATTCAAAGGAATATCCACCTGATTGTTGATCCGATTGAGATGCCTATATAGTTTTGCGTTTTGTTCATCCCTAAGGGACAAGGTCAAATCGTACGTATAGGTCCCGTTTTTCGTATAGAAAGGATTTTCCTGTATGATTTCCATTGAGAAATTCAAAGGAAGAACTACCGGTTGTCCGTCAATATATAACTCCGTCATGACCGAGAGGCGTTATTGATCATCCTGTTGTACAAATCCATATTTTCTTTGATACCACGTTGCCCGGTGATAGATACTTCTCCTACAAAGGGTTCCTCGAGTTTCTTGTCCAGCCGATCGATGACGGCAATCAGCGCCTCAAAATATCCAGGATCAATAACTGGAGAATTGTTGTTTACCATCGTTTGATTGACATATCCCCCGGTATCGAATCCTTTAATTCCTAACGCCCTGGCAATATCTTTTTTCTCAAGCGAATGAATGGTATTATTCCGCTGCGCGTAATCAATCACGTCGAAGACTGGCCGTAACATCGGATTTCCTGTGGCAAACCGGTTGGCAACAAACTCATCGGAATGGACCACACCCTGTGGCCTATTCCATGGACCCGATGGCGTGAAGCCACCGGTATCATAATTGGCTTTAGCGGCCTCATGCTGTTTTTTTATGGTAGCCACCTGAATCATTCCGGCAACTGTCGCTACTCCGGCGGCGATCGGAGCTAACACAGGCCCCACTACCGGGATGGCTGCTGCTGAAGAATAGGCATTGATGGCCGCCATAGCTGTACTGGCGATTGCTTGAGCGATTTGTATGGCGAATGATTTATCTTCATATTCGGCGCGTACCTTGGCCAATTCCTCTTCTTTCTGTTTTTCTAATTTTTCGACCTTCTTTTGATTATTGCCGGCTGCTTTGATTTGTTTGTCATATTTGGCTTCGACGGCTGCCGTCTCGGCGTCTTGGGAGGCTTGGACATAACCGGAATAGGCCGAAAGCAGAACATTCATTTGCTCAATAGCAAACTGTGCTAACTGTACCTTCCGTTTAAATTCTTCCTCGTCATTGGCTTCGCGTAAGTCTTTATATTTTCCCTCAATGGACAACCTCAGTTCTTCATAGTTGAGAATAGAATCGATTTCGGCATCATGCAAAGATTGTAAAGCATCTAATTGAGCCAGCTCTGCCTCTTCTGAAGAGTTTATTAAATCATCTTTGGCGCCAGAACTCAACTTGTCGTTACTGAGCATAGATCTCAGATCTCTTTTTTTGTTGGTAGCTTCTGGATTGTCGGAAATGAGTTGTTTGGCAGCTTCGATATTACCTTTGCGAACGGGATCATATTGGTCAATAATAGCCTGTTTCAATTTCAAATATCGTTCGGTCGTCCGTACTTCTTCCCCCCATGTTTCATCCAATACCCGGAGTGCTTCCTCCTTCTTCTGAGCATCTGTTTGTATTGCTGCCTTTCTGTATTTTTTTTCCAGGGCCAGGATGGCTTTTTCACGGTCCTCTACAAGTTTTTCTTTATCCCGGGTGGCCTTAAGGTCAAATTTGGCCAACTCTTCCTCAAGCTTCACATATTCATCGGAACCGTTTTTATATATTGCCATTTTTGCCACGATGGTTTCGCGCTCGATTTTCAACAATTCATCCTCAAGAAGTTTTTTATCTTGAATGGTTTGCATGGCAGCGATTCGACGAATGGCAGCTTCTTTCTCTATGGTAGCCATCTGTTTTTTGAGCGATTCGTCTTCTGTTGAATTTGTCGAGGTTGTCGGAGCGCCGGGGGAAGTAGCTGTTTCCGAGTTGTTTTGATTTGCTTTTTTGTCCCAAAGAAATGTGAGTTTGTCACTCAACACATCCGCCTCGGCTTCCAAATCCTTCAATTCCTTCAGCTTCGTCTTATATTGTGGGCTGTCTTTACCGACAAGTGCTTCGATTGCGCCCAAATCTCTTTCTTTAATTCTCTGGATGGTTTTCACCACTTTATCCAAAGCTACCGCTACGCCTTCATATGAGCCTTCAAAGTCCAAATCCTTCTGTAGATTTGTGGCTTGGGTATTATATTCGCTTATTTTCTTAATGCCCGCAGAAATAATACGATCCAATTGTTTGTATTCGTCCTGAAGCTTAGCCACTTGTACGCCTTCCGGCCCGGTTAATCCCCCTTCGTTCAGCTCTCGAATTTCCTCGGTAATGTCGATCTGCCGAGACTTGGCTTCTTCCACTTTTTTACTTTGAGCATCCGCCTTCCCTTTGTATGCGGAGATAGTGTATCGTTTTTCGTATTCGGAGTTTACTTCGCGTAGAATAGCCAATAATTGACTATTCGATATTTTCTCCGAATCGATATAGTCGATATATTTTGGATATTCCTTTTTCAACTGTTGAATCAGTTGCTTGCGCAACTCCGAATTTTCATTGGCGCCGACAATGGCGCCGATCAATGCGCTGAAAGCCGTTTGCTCCCTGGTAAGCCCCTCTGTATATTTCTTTGTTTCTTCATGGATTTGTTTGACGGTAACCATGTACTCCTTCATCTGATCGGCATTAGCTTTCAGTTTTTGATACAAAAGGATTAGGCCACTCACGATGGCGGTTATTGCTGCCACCACGAAGCCCAACGGATTGGCTTTGAATATCACATTAAAAATGCGCATAGCAGCTGTCGCTTTTGCCATTTGTCCGGTTAGAGCATAAAAAAGAATTTGCAAAGCGGACAACCCTCCTTTGAGTAGGACATTCGCGGCATGAAGTGCTTTTGTTCCGATTGTAACCCTATTCAGCCATAACTCATGCAATTTCAAAGCTATTGTATATGAAGTAAGAGTAGCAATTACTGCCAATAATTGTTTCCCATGATTCATCAAAAATCCGGTAATAGCCGAAAGAGTCTTCACCATTAATCCGCCGGTAGAAATAAACTTTCGCATATGGGGCGCAAGCTTCTCTCCCAGTTCATAAACCAGTTCCTGAAATTTCTTCTTAGCCTTCTCTATTGTCGCTTGCAGCGTATTGTTTTTAACGTTGTACTCATTGATGACGGATGTGCCTTCATTGAATGCCTGGGTTGCCGTTTCCTGTTCCTTACGGATTTGTTCAATATTACCGGCCAATACCGATAATACATTCGATGCCCGAGCGCCATCCAACTTCATTTCGTCAAATATGGGAGCCAAATCGGCCAAGCCTCCTTTTTTGCCCAAGGTATCCAATAATGTAAGTAGAGCTTCGTTCGCATCTTTACGAAGCAGTTCCGCAAATTGTTTGACTTCCAGCCCGGCGATTTTTGCGAATTTTGCCGGATCTTTATACAGTTTCATCATCAACCCGGATAAGGCGGTAGATGACATCTCCACCTGTTGCGCATTCTGATCAAGAACGGACCCCAAGCCAATAATTTGAGAAATGGACATGCCGGCTTGATTCCCGATGCCTGCCAGCCGATTAGCGAAGTTAACCAAAAACGGTTCGGCAGCCGAAGAATTTTGGGCGACTTCATTGATAGCGGATCCGGTTGCCAGCATGGCCTCTTTCAAGCCCAAAGAGTCGGCATTGCCGAACATGATAGAAAGCTTTCCTATATTTTTAATGGCGTCTTCACCCAAATCTTCACCCAGAGCGACATTGATGATATTTCCTGCTTCGGCAAAATCCAGTAAATCCTGCTTGGATTTTTTTCCTAACCGGCCGGCATCGGCGATCAAAGCGTTTAATTCAATTCGGGAAGTACGGGTATCCCATTTTTTTAATTCCTCGCCCAGCCCCTTGATCTCTTCTTTCGCCAAGCCGGTATATTTCATTACATCGGCCTCCGATTCCTCAAGTTTGGCAAATTCATCGACGGCTTTTCGGGCGCCTAATGTGATTCCTGTCAGGCTTGCAACAAGCGCGGTTATCATTCCGAAGTATTTGTTGAATCCATCGGCCATCTTCGACATGGAAAAAGCCCGTTCTTTTTTCCTGTTATATTCGTCGGCGGAATTTCCCATTTTGGAATACTGCCGATCGACTTGTTTTTGTTTTTCGATGTGCTCCTGATAAATCGCTTTTAACTGGGCAATTCTTTTCGCAGTGGCAATGTATTCGTCTGAGCCAATTTTCATTTTTGCCTGCGCATTGATCAGGGTACGCATTTCGGCTCTTATATCTTTCACGGAATTCGTTACTTGTCTCCCATCGATATAGAGCGAAATCCCTCTTTTTGCGATTTTTTCTGCCATTACTTCTTCTCTATGATTGCCTTATCTATTTGTTTAAGTAGCGATGAGAGAACTTTATCGCCATAAAATTCTTGGGCAATATTTGCCAAATCTTTAATACCCCTACGGATTTCCACATCAAACCAATCTACTGGCCGACGCTTGATGGCGCCGGAAGCATAGCCATGTTTCATTTTATCAACAGAACTTCGAGTGTGCCCCTGATTGTATTTTTCTAGTCTTTCGGTTTTGTTTAATTTTCTACCTCTTACAACTTGATTGCCCTGGTGAACATACCCTCGCCCAACACCGTAATGAACAAAAACCCCATGACGCTCAAAAGAAAATTGTATTTTACTGGCTGTTCCGTAGTTTTCTCTCACCGATGATTTTATGAATGCCAATTTTTCATCATCCGGGAGGCTATCTTCCCCGACCGGTGCATTGCGTCTCATTTTGTCCCGGATCCGAATAGACCAATTATTCACTGCTTGATTAAATTGGCTTTCTGTAATAAAATTAGGTGTCGAATCAGTCATTTTCGCCGCTCCTATTTCAAATGCAACACCATCCCCCTATTCCCACTCTCCCGATACGAAACATGCACCCACCGGTAATCATACTCATCAATCAACTGGTCAAACGCAATCCCACTCCCCCGTATCAAATCGAAAAGAGCCTTGTTTGCGACCCTTCCACCGACCGAAATATCAGCCGCCCGACCCTGAATATGTTGACTGTTTACAGCCCCTCTAACCTCCTTATTTAGCTTCACAGAGCGGTACCCCGAATTAACATGAATCGGCTTCCCGTACAAGTCCCTCACCGGCTGTAGAACTTTATCAACCAACAGTTGCAAGTTGGCCAGCGCCTCCGCCGAAGGCGTGTTATCAATATGATTATCCATGGCCGTAGCCGACGAAATCATTTCCTCCAGCGTAAAATTCTTACTGATCGGCGTCATCATCCTCTCCCTTCTCCTTCAAAAAATTACTCAACACAGGCACATACTTCAAAAACTCCACCGACAACAGGAAATGAATAAACATCAAAAACCGGTCGCCAGGAAACAGTACCAGCAGATTCTCCACAATCGAAAGCCCCTCAATATACACCACGCACCAAACCTCTACCTTGGCCGCCGCTATCCCCGTCACCTCGCTTAGCTGCATCATCTTTGCAATGAAGAACGTGCAGGCGATCACGAACATGTACACAAACATCTTTACAAAGCTCCACCGAAGTTTTTTCGACCGAAGCGTCCAGTGTCCGCACTTCTTACGCGATTTCAACACGCCGGTCACAAAATCCAACCCAAACAGCACGATGACCAGCAGCAGCAAAAAATTGATCGGCTCAAAATACGTCAGCACGCATCCCGCCACAAACACCAAGTATTTTACGATATTACTCCACATCCCGCTCTTCCTCCATTACGTAAAACAAACGTGCACATCCCGCTTTATATCCGTATCCATAAACGGCAAACAGAACCGGCACCCATTGTATCCGGCTCTCTCCCACATCCCCAAATCCTTTTTCCGAAGATACTTCTTCGCCCGAATCAGAGGTATGTTACACTGCTTGTAATCCGTATCCAGGCGGTGAATCTCCTTCGAGCGGAGATTCGCCACGTACCGGTACCCCAATAACCTCAAAAACAACCTTTTTGCCTTTTCCATAATTACCTGACTGATAAAATAAATGACCCCGCGTCAGCCTTCTCAACGCTCGCCCCAGTCGAATCAATCTGCACCGATTCAACGGAGGATACTACGCCGGTCGCATCCAACTGCACCGATTCAACGGAGGATACTACGCCGGTCGCATCAATCTGCACCGACTCAACGGAGGAGACTACGCCAGGATGGTCTAACAATATATCCATCACACCCTATTTACAATCAGATGCAGCCGAAAATACCGAATCTTCGGCGTCCTCGAAGTGACATTCGGAAGAACAATCACATTATCCCACTCGTCACAAGCATTTGTGACGGCCCAGGCTCCGACCTCCGTTAGATTCTTATTAGCCTCTATGCTCAGGTCTGCCAGGTCGGAGAATAGCACCGGTTGCCCAGCTTTGTCGCCCGAAGTAAAGTAGGCTATCTGCACATCCTCATTCACCGGTGCGAGGAACATCGGGAAAGCCGACACTGTGCTCGGATCGTCGTAAGCCTGAACGACAATGCCGTTAATCTTACCCAGGCTCTCATCCGGCTGCAAAGCCCCCAGGTAGAAATCTTCCGA
>JAIRZR010000120.1 GCA_031267155.1 Prevotellaceae bacterium
ACCGATACTGTTTTCAAAAAACAGGAATATCTCCAGTCCATCTATCCGGAACTCACTGCAACAGCCATTCATACCGTAAAACCCGATAACATTGCCACATTTTTGGGTCGGAAACTGGATCCCCGCTGCGAAGGTGAGGTTGGAAACAATTATAATGTCCGCATTGAAGGCCCCCGGATCAAACACTCAATGGGAGCGTGTTCCATTAAAATGTACGATAAATTCAGTAAAATCCTCAGAGTGGAAACAACTGTGAACGATATAATTATTATGGCGCTTAAAATTAAGGAAATAGTAATCATTCCCGCTTTTAATTTTTAATTTCTTGCCAAATAATGCTTTAATTTGACTTGTTAGGTACTAATTGTTTCGTCCTGTACTCCACGCCCAACCCGCAGGGTTGAATGTCAATAACCCTCAATGAAGCGAAGCGATTGGGGGCGACGGAAAAATTTCACATTCAAGCCTTCGGGTTTGAAATACAACATTCACCGCTATGAATAATGGAAAATTGCGACAATATAATTTGCAAGAGGTCAGGAGGTCTGAATTTACATATTATTAGGAAATTATATATTAATAGATTTTGTAATCATTTGTTTTCCCATATTTATAAAAGGCGGGAAACTTCAATTGTTAATTGTTAATTGTTAATTGAAAAAATCCGTTTGCTCAGGCTTAAAATCAGCGGCGCCACAATGAATGCTGCAATCACATCTGTCAGATAGTGGGCTTTTATATACACAGTTGCCGCGGTCAGGACAATCGCGACAGGCAGTATGATGTAAAAATATTTCCGTGCATTTTCGAACAGCAGGATCATTACGATAATCGTAAGTCCCACGTGCGAGCTTGGGAATGCGCCGGTGGGTTTTTCGCCCAGATCCTGTATTCCGCGCATCAGCGAACTGAAAAAATACCCGTCGGGAACCTGACTGTTGGACAGGGAATAATAGAACTGCGGTCCCGCAACGGGAACAAGAGCGAATATCATGTAGAAAATGAAAAACGGGCACAGGCAGCAGAACATTGCCCGCTCAGCCATGCCGGGCTTGACGAAGAAAAACCAGGTGAAAAGAAACAGAAACAGCGGATAATAGGCGAAATAGCCGAAGTACATGATTTCCGAAACCAGAGGCTGCGGGAATGCTTTCGAAAACTCCATGGCTGGCGAACATCCGAAAATCGCGACGTCCAGACGCTCGAAAAAGCCGTCGAGATTGGACATGATTATGCTGTCGGGCAAACCGGCATTCCATGGATTTGCAAGGCTGTATGTTTCGGGATACCAGTATGCTATCAGCGAAAACGGAAACAGGTAGCGTATATA
This sequence comes from Prevotellaceae bacterium, assembly GCA_031267155.1. Lineage (GTDB taxonomy): Bacteria > Bacteroidota > Bacteroidia > Bacteroidales > UBA932 > JAIRLF01. Next base: position 1,331 of record JAIRZR010000120.1, read on the forward strand.
CTGCACAAACCTGTTTCCGGATTTTTCCGAAACGAACGCCGTCAGGCACAGAGCCGCGGAAAAAACAGCCCTGTACAGCAAAAGCCCGCATGTCTGCGCGTATATTCCGAAAAATGCCAGGATGTATGCGGCAGTAATCAGTATGTATGTAAATGTTAATAACTCAACGGAATTAAAGTGTTTTATTGGCGAATGTATTTTCATGACTACCTGAATCCAACCTCCTTTTTCAGGGAATCCAGTTCCTGCCTGTTTGCCGCGCTGACAATATATACACTGTAGAGGCTTTGGAAATCATTGCTGAGTTTTATCCTGATTTTGTACGAAACACCCTTGTCCAGCCGGTACGATTCCACCGTTCCGATCAGGATTCCTTCCGGGAAGGTCAGCGAATGTCCGCTTGTTACGACCGTATCGCCTTCCTGTACGGGTATGTGCTGTGGAATGTCGATCATTTCTATGTGCCTGACATCTTTCATGTCCCATACCAGCGGACCGTACAGTCCCGTTCTCACAAGTTTCCCGTTGACATTTTTCGATGTGTTCAGCAGCGAGCTTACCGTGCAGAAATTGTCGCTCACCCTGTCGACAATCCCCACTATCCCGTCCAGCGATATGACTCCCATGTCCCTGACCACTCCGTCGTTCCTGCCTGCGTTCAATATTAGCCTGTTGTCGTTTTTGTTCAGAGTATTTTCTATGATGTTTGCAGGAATATACCTGAAATTTTGCAGGACATGGACGTTGCCGCCCGACTTGTCGCTCTCAAGTTCAAGCATGTTTCTCAAATATATGTTTTCATCCAGTAATGAGATGTTTTGATTCAGCAGATCGTAATTTTTGGATTTCAGGTTCATGTAGTCCTTCCATGCAAGCATGACTTTTTTTGCGCTGCCCCTGACTGCGTCCACCTGCGCCAGCGCCGTCGAATGTCTGAAATATGAAGAATGCGAGATAAGAAAAACGGATATCCCTTCCAGTACGAGGAACATCAAAAACAGATGATACTTTACGATGAAACGAAACAGGCTCTCCATTCAGTCTTTTATCTTCCAGTCGATTTCGGATACTCCCTGCTGTTTCAGTATCCTGTTGGTTTCCGAAAAGTGTTTGCATCCGAAAAAACTTGCAGCCGAAAGCGGCGAGGGATGCGCCGATTCCAGTACAAAATGCCTGCCCGTGTCTATCAGCGCTTTTTTCTGGCGGGCAAAATTACCCCACAGCAGAAATACTACTCCCGATTTGTGCTCGGAAATTTTCCTTATGACGGTGTCGGTGAAATATGCCCATCCTGCCCTGGAATGTGACGCGGGTTCTCCCCTTCGCACTGTCAGCATTGCATTTAACAGGAATACTCCCTGTGCCGCCCAGCTCTCCAGATTGCCGTGCTGCGGAGAATCGACGCCAAGATCATCCTTGATTTCCTTGAAAATGTTCACCAGCGAGGGCGGCTGCCGTATCCCCCTGGGAACGGAAAACGAAAGTCCATGCGCCTGACCTTCGCCATGATAGGGATCCTGCCCCAGAATCACAACTTTTACCCTGTCGAAAGGAGTCTTCTCAAAGGCATTAAATATCAGCTTCCCCGGAGGATATACCTGCTTGCCGCCTCTTATCTCGCTCTTGATGAAACCGACAAGCTCGGCAAAATACGGCTTGTCAAACTCTTCTTCCAAAATAGATTTCCAGCCAGGCTCAATTTTCACATCCATAATATTATATGTGTTATATTGTTATTATAATCAGTCGCAAAAGTAAGCATTTTTTATGGAATGGCAGAAAATATCTTTTTGGCGAAATATTATTTTGAGGCGCTAAGGGAAGTAATTTTCGGATTCCTGACATTAATCAGGAGATTTATTTGATGGCAGTTCGGAACTTTGGCGCTTTCCTGTTTACTGCAAAGTCGCAGGTTTACACCCGCTACGGAACGGTAGAGATGCCCATAGAACACAGATACATACAATATCTGCATGTGACCCACAGTATTCACAGGAGCAAAAAGAACAACCGGCTTTTAAAATCAGTCCCCGCCTGCAGGTAAAGGAGGTTTTTTGGACACTCCGAAACTTGTGTGTTCGCCCTAAATCCTGCGTGTTCGCCCAATCGAATAATCAATCATAATTGTTATTTATTAATTGTTAATTTATCTTTACATTTGCAAAAAAAATATTATGGCAAAAGCTCAGAAATATAAATTGGATACTATTGAATCAGCGGCGCTTGAGTCGGGAAAGAAGCCACCCCAGGCTATAGATATGGAGGAAGCTGTGCTTGGCGCTTTGATGATCGAGAAAGGCGCAATAGTCGATGTACAGGGATTGCTTATTCCCGAAAGTTTCTATCTCGAAACGCATCAGAGAATATACAAGGCTATCATTGATTTGGCATTACGACATGAAGCGGTTGATATCTACACTGTCGCAACGGAATTGAAGAAAACCGGCGATCTCGAATTTATCGGAGGCGCATACTGTCTTACCCAGCTTTCGGGCAAAATAGGTTCGGCTGCACACATTGAATATCATGCAAAAATCGTTGCCCAGAAATATATCCAGAGGAAATTGATAGAGATTGCATCCGAGATACAGCGCGATTCTTTCGACGACAGGACGGACGTCAGCGATTTGCTTGATTCGGCTCAGCAGAAAATTTTCGAAATCGCCGAAAGAAACATGAGAAACGAAGCCATGCCGATATCCAGTGTAATCGAAAAGACTATCGAGGAGATGGAAATCGCTTCTGCCAGAGGCGACGGGTTCAGCGGCGTTCCTTCGGGATTTACTTCTCTGGACAGAATCACTTCGGGCTGGCAGCCTTCGGATTTGATTATTGTGGCGGCGCGTCCTGCCATGGGAAAAACGGCATTTGTCCTTTCGATGGCACGTTCTATCACGGTAGATTTTAACAGGGGCGTCGCTTTCTTTTCCCTGGAAATGTCGTCGGTGCAGCTTGTCAAGCGTTTGATGATAAGCGAAACGGGACTGTCGTCCGAAAAAATCAAAAACGGGAAGCTCGAAGACCACGAATGGTATCAGCTGGAAACCAAAATACAGGCTCTGTCGGAAGCTCCTCTGTTCATCGATGATACTCCAGCCCTGTCGATATTCGAATTCCGCTCAAAAGCGCGCAGGCTGGTACAAAATCACAAGATTGAACTGATAATGATTGACTATCTGCAATTGATGACCGGTCCTCCGGGAACAAACAATATGAGAGAACAGGAAGTTGCCGCCATTTCGCGCTCCCTGAAGGCGATTGCAAAAGAACTTAATGTCCCGATAATTGCCCTGTCGCAGTTAAACCGTTCCCTTGAAACACGTGCAGGAAATAAGCGTCCCCAACTCTCCGACCTTCGCGAATCGGGAGCCATCGAACAGGACGCCGATCTGGTTGCATTTATTCATCGCCCCGAATATTACGGTTTTACCGAAGACGAAAATGGAAATTCCCTGGTTGGCATCACCGAAATAATTTTGGCGAAACACCGCAATGGCGCTGTCGGAGAGGTGAAACTCAGATTCCGCAGTGAAGAAGCTAAATTCTACGATCTCGAAGATCCCGGAATGTCTGTAATGCCACAGCTAAGCAGCGCTCATACTGTCGGTTCCAAAATGAATAATGATTTTTCATCGGTTATCTCTTCAAATAACAGTTTCCCTGACAACAGTTCGGAATTTGATATTAAAGATACCAATGCGCCTTTTTGAATTATCGGCAAGCGGCGCTGCCGGGTGTGATGACCGACAGCGCCGCTTTGGCTTTTCCGTAACTTCGTAACTGTATTACTGTTTTTCCTTCAGTTTGACCTCGCCGGCGATTTCGATTTTCAGCACCGCCACTCCGCCGCGTCTGCTTTTGTCGGGTTTCATGACGATGGGATATTTCTGCAAATCATCCGCTTTTATCTTTTTAGCCCGGCTTCCGTTCCAGAGGTCGGTGATTTGAAGCTCCGTCGCATTTTCGAGGGGCGTGCCTGCCAGCGAAATATTCAGGATGCCTTTGACAGTCCTGTCCGTTGGGTTGCCGCATACGACGATGGTTTTGTGATCGTTATACAGCATGTACGGCACGGGGACAGTATCTGCCGTCTGCAGCGGAACCGCTTTCAGCAGCGGTTTTCTGTCGGAAGTAAGCGGGCGGAAAAGCTCGGCATCGGCTTTGCGTATCGCAATCATTCGGCTGACATCGTCGAGCATGTCCCTTTTGGCAGGCTGTTTCAGCTGTTCCCAGTCGATCATCGAAGCGTACAGCCACCGGCCTTTGCCCTGTTCGCCCTTGCCGTAGAGGTCAGGCGTGTGAGTTGGCAGGGGAACGTAGTCGGCATTAAACTCCTCGCCGCTCATGAACAGCGGAATCGAGGGCGTAAAGAGAAAACTGTAGCCGAACATCGAACGGCTGCCTTCCGCCACGTAAGGATTTTTGTCCGGCGGAGAGCTTTCCCAGCCGTCGTCGTGACTGGAAAGCTGGGTGGAATA
>JAIRZR010000124.1 GCA_031267155.1 Prevotellaceae bacterium
AATCCCAATGATGAACTCCTGAGTATAAAGACTTTCTACGAAGCGCGGTATGCAGCAAAGGGAATACCGATTACATATCTGAAATTCCGGAACAGCCTGTTTCAGGGATGCGAAATAAACTCTATTGTCTGATAATGTTAAACGTTACTGTTTTCTGTCCCCTGTATTCGTTTTTACCGTGAAGCGTTACGCTTGCAGTGCCTGTTTCCACGTTGTTTTTGCAGGTAAGCGAAAAGTCTTTTGCAAAGACGAGTTCGACAGCCTGTTTGCCGCTTTCCCTGTAGAACGCTTCCGGGACAGGAGTGATGTCTTTGCCCGTGTAATACTGTGTTTCAATGGTATCGACCATGCAGTTGTCGCCGCGCCGATATTCTTCTTTGTTTGCGAGGGTGTTATGGATGTTGAAATACCTGATTTGGGCATTGAGTTCGTCGATAAAGAGCTTGTATGTTTCGGCTCCGTCCATGGTGTCGGTGGCAATGAATGTGGTCGATCATTTTATGGTACAGGATATCGATCCGCCTGCGTATTTCCGTGAGCTGTCTCTGCGGTTTTTGTGCAGCCTCGACGCTGCGCTGTCCAAGCAGCAGTTCAAACTCTGTTTCGGCGGTCTGCAGTTCGGAGAGCCAGGACGAAAGTCCGAGCATCGCGATCTTGCTCGAATACTCGGGAGTGTTAAGGACGGCAATCAGCAGATTTACAATGGCAATTTCTTCCTCATACGATTTTCTTGAAATACGTCCAAAGGCAGTAAGCCGGTTGTTCAGGCTTTCTGTTACAGCAACCATTGCCGGATCGAAATGATGCATAAACGATCTGACAGCCTCGCCCATGCCCACAATCGCCCTGTCCACCCGGGCGTCGGCCTCTTTGATGCGTTTGCATTGCCATTTTTGAGTGCCGTTACCCGTTAAACCCTGCTTGACCAAATTTTTGCTTTGACAGTGAGGACAATGAATTGACATCATGTGTATCATTGTATATATTTTTTCTGCAAAAATACTAATTTATTCTGATAATTTAAGACACTACCCAAATTTTTTACTGTTATAATGTTATAATTATGAAATTGAGTACTTTTTTTATCATGATTCAAATTTTTATAATTCATTCCAACAATGTCCTCTCGACATAGCTACATTGCAATCACTGTTGTACCATTAAAATCCATACATTTATTTCTTTTAGTTACACAATTACTACCCCAGATTCCAAAAGCGTCACTACAATTCATACCACCATGGTTTTGAATGCATGAAGGTTGTTCCGCAGTTCCCGATTTTAATCGTACTATGCCTTTGTTCAAATCATTACAATGATTATCTTCTTGACAGCATGGCATTGTACTTATATTTAAATCAGCAACAAATAGATTCTCTTTTTGATAGGAATAACATGACTTTTGACTATTTTTCAGTTTAATTCCTTCTTTAATTTCATCTTTTAAAAGGATTTTATCCGCTATAATGGTCGCTGTTTGCCCTGCTGGTATTTGCCGCCTTTTCTTATCCGTTCAAGGTATTGCCTTTAGCAGTACTGTTTGTCGTATTGTTAGCTCTGTCGGCTCCGCAATCGGCTCGATTGCCTGTTACACCACCTGCCCGGGCGTCTTTAATCTGTGTGATGCTTTGCCTTGCATTTACGCTTAATACAGCGATACATGTCCTTCCGCGCGCTCCCGCCTACCGGTACTGGAAACTCCTGACTTTGGATCTTCGTATGGGAGATTGCAGCGAGACTTTGTCGGAATATGAAATGCTGTACGAAAAACTCCGGCACGAAAAAATCTTTCTGTCGGAATATGCCCGCTGTCTTTCAGCTGCCGGATATTATGAGGTGGGAAATACTGTTTATGAACAGTATCTTCTTCATAACGCCAATCCGGAAATATATATCGCTATGGGCAACAATTATAAAGCAATGGGCAAGTTTGAACAGGCGGAAAAATCATACATTCATGCCTCGCATATAAGGCCCAACCGTCATTATCCGCTATATCTGTTGATGGTACTGTATCAGGAAACAGGGCAGAACGGCAAAGCCCTGCAAACGGCGCATAATCTGTTGGAAAAACAGGTAAAAATTCCTTCGCAGGTAATAGAGAAAATGAAAGAGGAAGCAAAAAAAGTGATAGACAGTTCTTATACCAGGTGCGGGCTAAAATTGTGAACAGCCATTCCAGCGATTATTACCTCTAATGATTTTTCGACTACGCTGCCGTATCCGTCTGTTTTTTGGGTAAAGGAACGGGTTTTATCGGTGTGTTCGAATCAAATTCGGTTTATCTAATAAAGAAATGTTACTTTTGTACCGGCATTAATTAAAAAAAGCATCATGAAAGAAGATGTCGGCAAGCAAAAGATTGATGAAAAACTGTTGGAAGGCATTGAAATTGCATACACTCAAGTCGTAATCAATGCCGACAGAAAACATTCACGGTTTAACAGGAATAAAATTTTGGATATGCTTAAAATAGCAGCATATATGATTTTAACAGCATTGCTGTATTCATGCAATGCCCGCGAGGAGAGGACGCTAATGTCGTATAACATCCGCAATGCAAAAGGTATGGATGACGTAACAGACTGCAGGCGAATAGCCGGGGTAATAAAATCCCTTGACGCCGATGTAGTGGCAATGCAGGAAATTGACAGCGTAACCGAAAGAAGCGGAGGCGTCTTTATCCTCGAAGAAATTGCCAGACATGCAGGAATGCATCTGTCATTCAGCGCTTCCATACCGTTTCAGGGCGGAAAGTACGGTACAGGAATTCTGTCGAAAGAAAAACCCCTTGCAGCAAAATCTGTCGCCCTGCCCGGAAGGGAGGAAAAGAGGTCGCTTCTTATCGCTGAATTTAAAGACTGTACAGTTTTCTGCACCCATTTTTCACTGAATCCCGAAGACAGGCTGCTGTCGGTTGCCATAATAAACGAATATGCGGAGGGCTATAAAAAGCCTGTCTTTCTGGCCGGAGACATGAATGATGTACCTTCGTCGAAAGTAATCGCGGAATTGCAGAAGTCATGGACGGTATTGAGCGATACTGCCCGGTTTACCTTTTCCTCGGATGATCCGCAAATATGTATCGATTATATATTTGTACGGAAAACGGACAGGGTCGAAGTATTAAATGCCACTGTAGCCGACGAAAGAATTGCATCCGACCATTTGCCGGTATATGCGAGGGTTAAATGTCCTGAAAAACAGTAGAAAGTCAGATATTATTTTGCGTGTATAAGTAATTTATTAATTTTGCGTTTTTAAATATAGAAATGCAGATAGATGTCAACGTTTTACAATAAAACTACAGATGTAGAATTCGCAAGGCATACGCCATTACTGAGATTGAGCAGCTATATGAAAGTATATGGACTTCAGACAGATTTGCTGATAAAAGTCGATGCATTCAATCCATCCAACAAGGATTCATTCTCTAAAAGGACGATTATCCCGAATTTCGACCGCGTTGCTTCGGCAATTATCGAATATGCTGAAAGGGAAGGTCTGATAGATAAGAAAAATACCGTCTTGATAGAACCCTGCTTTACATCGGGCGTGGGTCTTGCATGGATAGTTCAGCGCAAGGGCTACAAACTTATTCTGACAGTGCCCGATACGATGAGCAAAAAGCATATAAGCCTGATAAAAACCCTGGATGCGATAGTTGTATTCACTCCCGGAGAAAAAGGTATCGAGGGAGCTATCGAAAAGGCAAAGCAGCTGAAAAACGAAATATCCGGCGCTGTGATTCTGGAGCAGTTTTCCGACAAAGTTCCCGAAATCCAGAAAATAGGCGATATCTGGGAATATGCATGTGAAAATGTAAATCTGCTGGTTGTGAGCGGGGAGACTGAAAAGCTTTTCCAGACGCAGGTAGGCAATCTGCTGGCTTTCATGAAAGAAAAAAATCCGAATATAAAAGTCGTTCTGGCTATGTCGGAATCCGGCAATACTTTCGAGCCGCCGGAATATGCCATAGATGAAACAGTAAGGATAGCAAATGACGAGGCCGTGGAAACAGCGAGAGAAATAGCTATAATTGAAGGTATAATTATCGATGTATTATCGGGAGCGGTCATACGCGCAGCTACACTGATATCGCAGCGCGAAGAAAATTTCGGGAAAACCGTTCTGGTTATCCTTCCCGACATAACCAATCGTTATATCAGTACTACATTGCTTTGAAACAGAAAGTTATAATATAAAATTTATTTAATATGTTACTGGAACAAAAAATAAATGACGGAATAAAAGCGGCGATGTTAGCCAAAGACAAAATCCGTCTCGAATCTTTAAGGGCTGTGAAAGCGGCGATTTTACTTGTGAAAACCTCGGAAAATGCAAAAGATTTCGATGAAACTGCGGAAATAAAAATGCTGCAGAAATTAGTGAAGCAAAGGCGGGAAACTGCGGAAATCTACGCCGGCAACAATCGTCAGGAACTGGCTGACAGGGAACTGGCTGAGGCTGAAATCATCGAGGAATTTCTTCCCAAACAGTTGAGCATCGAGGAAATCGAATCGGCGCTGAGGTCTATTGTCGAGGAATCGGGAGCCGGCAGCGTGAAGGACATGGGAAAGGTTATGGGAATCGCTTCAAGGCAGTTAGCCGGGAAAGCTGATGGAAAATTAATTGCAGAACTGGTAAAAAAAATTCTTCAGTAATGTCGGTAACAGGAAAAAGCAAGGTGATAACAACCCACAAGCTTGTGGAAATGAAAAAGCAGGGCGAAAAAATCGTCATGCTTACGGCTTATGACTACACAATGGCAAGCATAATTGACGAAGCGCTGGGAGTTGATATTGTGCTGGTTGGCGATTCGGCGGCAAATGTGATGGCAGGACATGAAACAACCCTGCCAATGACTCTCGACCAGATGATATATCATGCACAGTCGGTTGTTCGGGCAGTCAAAAACCCGATGATTGTCGTCGATTTGCCTTTTGGTTCATATCAGGGAAACTCGAAAAAAGCGCTTTCGTCGGCAATACGGATAATGAAGGAAAGTTCTGCCGACGCCGTGAAACTGGAAGGAGGCGAGGAGGTTTTGGACTCGGTTCGAAGAATCCTGTCGGCAGGAATACCCGTGATGGGACATCTCGGACTTATGCCCCAGTCGATTAACAAATACGGGACGTATGTGGTCAGGGCGAAAGAGGAGGAAGAAGCCGAAAAGCTTATTCGCGATTCGCACCTTTTGGAAGAGGAAGGCTGTTTTGCCATCGTTCTTGAAAAAATACCCGCAGATCTTGGCGCCAGAGTTGCAAAAGAACTTGCGATACCGCTTATCGGAATCGGCGCCGGAGGAGGCGTGGACGGACAGGTGCTTGTTTCTCACGATATGCTGGGCCTGAACAAAAGTTTCACTCCCCGCTTTTTGAGACGGTATGCAAACCTTCGCGAAAATATGCTGGAAGCTTTTTCGAACTATATAAAGGATGTGAAATCAGGAGATTTCCCCGATAAGTCGGAAGAATATTAAGTGATTGTTGAGAAATATGCATTCGCGGTCAAACCGTCCGATAATATTTTGTATTCCATAATATTGCGAAAAATATTCCTCTGCCTGATTTTTTTTATTACTTTTGCCTGATTTTTGCAGGAAATCCTGCCTGAGTCATTAATTGAGTAAATTATTAATAATGATAATATAAAGTTAGA
>JAIRZR010000157.1 GCA_031267155.1 Prevotellaceae bacterium
CAAACGTATTCGCAAGTACAGCCCGACAGACAACAGGTACTTAATACAATGGTTCGTGTAAACAATTATTTTATGAAGAAATATGCCGATTATACCCAACCGTCGAATGTAACGAAAATCCGCCCAAGTAATATCTGGACAAGAGGCGTTTATTACGAAGGTTTGATGGCTTTGTACCGGATTTACCCTCAGGAAGAATACTACCGGTATATGTTTGACTGGGCGGAATTTCATCGCTGGGGAATGCGCAACGGCAATACAACCCGCAATGCCGACGACCATTGCTGCGGACAAACGTATATTGACCTTTATAAAATGTCGCCGAACCCGGAACAGATTCGTAACATCAAAGCTTCTATGGACATGTTGGTAAACTCTCCGCAAGCAGATGACTGGTCATGGATTGACGCTGTTCAGATGGGTATGCCTGTTTTAGCAAAACTGGGAGAAATAACCGGCGATGCACGATATTATGAAAAGATGTATCAGATGTATGCTTTCACCCGTAATAATCATGGTGCAAATGGTTTGTATAATCCCGAAGAAGGTTTATGGTGGCGCGACGCTACTTTTCTGCCGCCGTATAAAGAACCTAATGGCAAAAACTGTTACTGGTCGCGAGGCAATGGCTGGGTATATGTTGCTTTGGCGCGAGTATTGGAAATTATTCCGGCAAACGAACCTCATAGGAAGGAATACGAAGCCGATTTTATTGCGATGTCCGAATCTTTGATAAAATGCCAGCGAAATGACGGTTTCTGGAATGTCAGTTTGCACGACTCCAATCATTTCAGTGGAAAAGAAACTACCGGGACTTCTCTTTTTGTTTACGGCATGGCGTGGGGTATCAACAATAAACTGTTAAGTCGTGAAATGTATTTGCATGCTTTGTTGAAAGCCTGGAACGGTTTGGAAAAAGAAGCTGTGCATTCCGATGGTTTTCTTGGCTGGGTGCAAAGCACAGGTAAAGAACCTAAAGACGGTCAGCCGGTAACTTACGATAAGATTCCCGATTTTGAGGACTATGGTGTTGGCTGTTTTTTGTTGGCTGGAAGTGAAATATACAAATTAAAATAATGGCAACGGTCAAAGACGAAATCTATAAAGGTTTAATTCAAAAATAACACTTACTAATCGAATTTACCCAAATTCTGTTGAACAAAAAAGTTTGTTCATTAGAAATATTCAGCATGAACAAATCATTCAGTATTGCAGGAAAAGTCGCCGTGATAACCGGCGCAGGCGGTGTCATTGGAGGAAATATCGCAAAACATTTTATCGCGCAGGGTGCAAAAGTAGTAGCCATTGACATTCGTCGGAAACAGTTGGATGCATGCATCGGCGAACTCACGGCTAATGGAGGCGAAGCAATCGGCTTTGTCGGAAATGTCCTCGATGTGGAAAGCCTGAAAAAGGCAGCGGCACAAATCGTGGAAAAATGGGGACGTATAGACATTCTGCTGAACATTGCAGGAGGCAATACGCCCGACGGTACGCTTGCGCCGGATGCAGACTTCTTCGATATGCCGGTTGCCGAATGGGAAAAGGTAACCACTCTGAATATGAACGGTACGGTTTATCCGTCAATGGTATTCGGAAAGGTCATGGCGCAGCAAAAATCGGGAAGCATTATCAATGTATCTTCGATGGCGGCTTATTCGGCTATTACGCGCGTTCCGGGTTATTCGGCGGCAAAGTCCGCCGTAGCCAATTTTACGCAATGGCTGGCAACCGAAATGGCTTTGAAATACGGCGACCGTATCCGTGTAAACGCCATAGCACCCGGCTTCTTTATCGGCGACCAGAACCGTGCCGTGCTTATCAATCCCGACGGTTCACTCACGGAACGCAGTATAAAAGTATTGGCAAAAACCCCGATGAAACGTTTCGGCGACATTACAGAATTAGACAGCGCGGTGCAGTTCCTTTGCTCCGACGCCGCAAGTTTCATTACCGGCGCTTTGCTTCCAATAGACGGAGGTTTTAGCGCATTCAGCGGAGTATGAATATGAAATAACCACAGTTATCAAAATAAAACAATCATTAAAATTTGATTTCAATATTAACAGAAGGCTGCCTCAACAAGTCCCGGACTTACCACTTTCCATCCTTTACAATGAATTTTAAAGGGGAGAGTATGTTGTAAAAAGCGACTTTTCGAGGCAGTTTTTATATCCATAATTATAATAACGGCTTAAAATGAAACAATTTATTCAAACGGAATTTTTCCGACTGTTGCGAAACAATTCTCAGGAAGAAAGTCTGACAAGAAAGTTGGACAAAATGTATGAAAAGTTTGCGAGTCTGCTGTTTACAGAAAGCAATAAATCGTCATTGTTGGATTACCGGAACGCTTTGTGTTATACCAGAGTAGAATTTGCCTGTTTACAACATCGGGATGAAATGAAAAAAAAGTAGTACCGCATCTCCATTTATTGAAAAGGCAATACAGCTTCTCGACATGCAAATTACTTTTGTTGAGAAGCAGATTCAATGGGCAGAAGTTAAACAAAAATGCCCGCTTTGCAAGCCTGAAAATCCGAACCTCAAATTGAAATGGACAGGCAGCGTATTTGAATGGGTCGAAATGATATATGCCCTCTACTCTGTAACGCGAATCAACAGCGGAAAAATTTCCCTCAAAGAACTGTTTCAGCAAATGGGCGAGATGTTTGATTTCGAGGTGAAAGAATTTGCCAACTATTTCATGAACATCAAAAATCGGACGGGTGGCCGCCGGACAAAATTCATGGATTTGCTGAAAGACGCCGTGCTTGGACGGATGAAAGATGCAGACCGGAAACCGTCACGGAAGTAAGTTCGGATTGTCTGCTGTTCCTGTCTGGCCTTTGGAAGTTTACGGGGAAAGATGTATCTTTGCGGTCGGAAAATTCCCAAAAAATGTCAGAACAGGAATTGAATAAAATCTTATCCGATGCCGTTTCGCTTCCGGCAGAAACAGAGATTGTCGAGTTCAAGGAAGCAAAAGAGAGTTACGACTTCGGCAAAATCGGAAAATACTTTTCAGCGTTGAGCAATGAAGCCAACCTGAAAGGTAAATCCTGTGCGTGGCTTATTTTCGGAGTGGATAACAATCATAAAA
>JAIRZR010000188.1 GCA_031267155.1 Prevotellaceae bacterium
GGATTTCTTTGCCGGTTCTTCTATGGTTTTATTGACAGCAGATTTGCAGGATTCTGCAAACTGAGCATAATCAAATATCTTTATATGTTTATCGTACAGATATTTCGTCATGCCTGTGGCATAGCCGATCTCGGGAAGGTTGCCTTTTATCAGGATCCAGTCATAACACGACAGCGTACAGCTTATTTTGTCTTTGTGTGATTCAATTATATTTTGCATAATTATTCCGTTTTAGGGAACAGAGGTAATAATTTCTTCTTGCAGTAATGCTTTTCCGGCTCGTCCGGCTTAGGGATGCGAAATAAAGTGTAACAGTCATGATACTGTGAATATAATGCGCATTGCGAAATTGCCCGTAGGGCATCAATATCAATAGAAAACCGTTTATCTCCCGTCACAAGCCTTCTAAGGCTTGCACACGATAGCAGATGGTCTTACGGACAATTATTTACGCCCTTCCAGACAAACCTGAAAGGGCGCAATAAAGAATGAGTATTAACTAAATTTTCAATTATATTTCTATCTTTTCGAAGTTACATCCTTTTCGTACTGTTGAATTTCGGAGATATAATCTTCACCCACGGCAATATCGTTTTTCAGACAGAAGTAATCCCAAACGGCATTCCATGGCAACACCTTTGCTTCTTCCAGCAGAGCCAGTCTTTCGAAATACTGTCCGTTTTCCTCGTATTTGCCCAGTTTTACGGCAGGCTCCAGCAGCGCTTGCAGAAACGCCTTTTGCGTAGATCTGATGCCGATAACATAAGCGCCTATACGGTTGATGGAAGCATCGAAGAAATCCAGTCCGATATGGACGCGTCCGAGCGCCTTTGCCCGTATCACCTCTTTCGCAAGCTCTGCAATATCATCATTCAGAATCACGACATGGTCAGAATCCCAGCGTATGGGACGGCTCACGTGCAGCATGATTTCGGGAGTAAACAGCAACAGGGACGAAATCTTGTCGGCAATATTTTCGGATATATGGAAATGTCCCGTATCCAGTGTTACAATCTTCTGCTTTTTAGCTCCGTAACCCAGATAAAAGTCATACGAACCGACCGTATAGCTTTCCAGCGCTATCCCGAAAAGTTTGGCTTCGATACAGTCCTTCATATTCCTGTAATCAATTTTGAATATATCGTCCAGCGACTGTTCGAGGATCTGGCGATATTTGTAGCGGTTCACCGTCAAGTCTTTCATTCCGTCATGAATCCAGATATTCATTATACACGGGTCATTCTGGAATTTTCCCATTTCCTCCGAGATGGTACGGCAGCGTACTGTATGTTCAATCCAGAAATCGCGAATAGTCTTGTCGGGATTTGCCAGAGTGAGGTCTCCGCTTTTGGGATGTCCGAAGGAAGTTGAGTTGAAATCAAGTTTCAAGTCCTTTTCCTTAGCCCACTGCATCCAGCTCGTGAAATGTTCAGGTTCAATCTGATCTCTGTCGACAACCTTCCCTTTGAAATCTCCATATATTGCATGCAAATTCAAACGGTGTTTACCTCCAACCAAAGTCAATACCTTTTCTATATCGGCGCGCAACTCTTCAACACTGCGCGCTTTTCCGGGATAATTTCCGGTAGCCTGAATACCTCCGCCACCTAAATTTTCCGTAACTTCGAATCCATTCACATCATCTGCCTGCCAGCAGTGAATGGAGATTGCAATTTTCTGCAATTCGGTTAATGCATCATCAACATCAATACCTAAAGCAGCATAGCGTTCTTTCGCTATTTCATACGATTTTTCTATCAATTCCCTTTTCATGCTTATTAATATTATTATTATTATTACACTTTTAATTTCTATTTATAATGACTTGAAAACTTTCTGTAAGCCTCTTCCCACTGTTCAGAATCCTTTGGACAAAATGTTTCCAGCGATACAGACTTGCCTATTATAGAGCGCATTTCGCTCAAAGACTTGACAATACCCAGTCCCTTTGCCTGAACCATGACATTGCCTATTGCCGTAGCTTCCGACGGACCGGCAATCACAGGCAGAGCTATGGAGTTGGCAATAAGCTGATTTAACAGTCTGTTCTGCGAACCGCCGCCTATCACATGCAGTCTTTCTATTTCGAAAGGCGCAACCTGCCTCAGGCAGTTCAGTACATATTTGTATTTCAATGCCAGACTGTCAAAAATACAGCGAATATATTCCGCGTGATTTTCAGGCGTTTTCTGTCCTGTATCCGCGCAACGGGCAGCTATGGCTTTTGTCATGCTTTCGGGATTGGCAAATCCGGGATGGTCGGGGTCGATAATGAACTGAAATCCTTCCACCGAATCGGACATGCGAACCACTTCGTCATAAGTATATGATTTTCCCTGCGATTCCCATTCCCTGCGGCACTGTTCCAGCAGCCACATTCCGGTAATATTCTTCAAAAAGCGCGTAGTGCCTTCTATTCCGCCTTCGTTTGTGAAATTCAAATTGAAACTTTGTTCGCTGATTATCGGTTCCTTAACTTCGATACCCATCAAAGACCATGTTCCGGAACTTAAATAGGCAAAGTTTTTATTTTCAGCGGGTACGGCAGCTATAGCCGAGGCGGTATCGTGTCCGGCAACGGCAATCACCGGAGTTTGCCCGATTCCACATTCTACCTGTATGGAATTGAGGATGTTTCCTATAATTTTTCCCGGCATCACTAAAGGCAGCATGACGGAAGCGGATATTCCGGCAGGCTCAAACAGCTTCGCTTCAAATTCCTTTGTTCTCGGATTAAGTATCTGCGAAGTGGAAGCTATTGTGTATTCGCATACTTTGTTCCCCGTAAGCATATACGACAGGGCGTCAGGCGTGAACAGTATGTTTTTTGCCGCTTTCAATGCCGACGACGATTCCTTCGACGCCGCATATAGCTGGAATAAACTGTTGAAATTCATGATTTGAATCCCGGTCAGTTCATAGACTTCTTTGCGGGATATTTTTTCGAAATATTCTTCGGGAGCGCCGTCCGTATATGGATCGCGATATGCCCGCGGAAGCCCCAAAAATGTTCCGTCGGATGCAACATACACAAAGTCAACTCCCCATGTGTCGATACCGACAGACTCAATCTTTATCTTTTCACTGCCGACTGCACGCAGTCCGTTTTTCAATTCTTCGAAAAGAGAATAGATATTCCAGTAATATCTGTCGCCAACACGAACTATTTTATTTGGGAAACGGGTAAGTTCTTTGAGGATAATCTTCCCTTCTTCCAGTGTCGCCAGGATAGACCGTCCGCTGGTAGCTCCCAAATCAAAAGCGAGAAAATGATGCAATTTATTCATAATACTGTTTTTACACTTAATTTATCTTTAACTTTTTATACTGTTTTCACTATTTTTCGACGGCAAAGATAAACAAAATAAATAAATCAGCGCCTTTTTTGGAAAAAAGGCGAAATATTATTTTGAGACGCTAAGCGATTGTCGCGAAATAAATTGACGGTTTTTCATTTATCCTTCTGCGTCGGTATCGACAGGATGACAACAATACTTTGCAGCATAAGGGATGCGAAATAAATAAGGGATAACAGTATCATGAAACTGTTACACCTTATTTATTTCACGTCCCTTAATGGATAAACACAGATTATAATCTATTGATTATATTGGGATACTGAAAAATACATTTTATTATTTATCTGCGAAAATCTGTCTAATCTGTGTCATCTGCGTACTTTTGAGGCAGCCTCCACGGCAATGCTTTTTCGATTGATTTAACCGTATTGTAACATTATCTTTCTCTTTCCGTAATAATCCCGCCATATTTTTGCATGAAATTTTAAGAATAAAAAGATGAAAAAGATTATCGTAACATCAGTTCTTTTATTGAGCATACTGTCAGGCGCTCAGGCTCAGAAAATCAAAGGTTCGGACACCATGCTGCCCCTGTCCCAGAAAGAAGCGGAAAACTACATGAAGAAAAATCCTTCACAAACAGTGATTGTTACCGGCGGAGGCAGTGGCGTCGGCATTTCGGCTCTGATCGAAGGCACAACCGATATCGCCCAGCTGTCGCGGAAAATCAAGTTCGACGAAAAGCAGAAACTGCAGAAAAACGGCAAAACGGTGAAAGAAGTTCCGGTTGCATACGACGCTTTAGCCGTCATTGTACATCCGGACAACAAAGTCGAGAACCTCACCCGCGAACAGCTGGAGGGTATTTTTACCGGTAAAATCAGGAACTGGAAGGAGGTAGGCGGCAACGATTTGCAAATAATTCCCTATTCGCGCGAAACCTCTTCGGGGACTTACGAGTTTTTCAAGGAGAGCATCCTGAAAAACAAAAACTACAGGAACGGGATTATGAGCATGCCCGCCACGGGCGCGATTATTATTTCGGTCAGCCAGACCAAAGGCGCTATCGGATATGTGGGGCTGGCATATCTCAACAAGGATATAAAAGCCGTTAGCGTGTCCTGCGACGGGGGAAAAACGTTTGTGAAACCGTCCATGAAAACGGCAAAGGACGGAAGCTATCCCGTTGTGCGCCCGCTGCTGTATTACTACGTGACGGCCTCGGAAAGCAGGGTAAAGCCGTTCATCGATTACATCCTGTCGGACGAAGGGCAGAAAAACGTTTCGGACACGGGATTTATTACTCTGAATTAGATGAAAAAATCATTCCGGCGTATTTCCGAACGTACCGTACAGGGCATATTCACATTAAGCGGAAGCATCACAAGCATAACGATTCTGCTGATTGTCGTATTTCTGTTCAGGGAAGGAATGGGACTGTTCCGCAGTCCGGAAATCGAAAAGGGATATGCCCTTTGCGTCCATGCATCAAACCCTGTCGAGAGACTGTCTCCGAAATCGGTAAAAGCCGTTTTCGATTCCGAAATCACAAACTGGAACGCTGCGGGAGGCGACGACAGGGAAATCATGCTGTTCAGGTTTGACGAAATATTTTCTCTCTATTCCGAAGAAGAACTGGGGGGCGAAAACTATTCCCTGCTTCCTCAAAAGCTGGGTGAAGTTATCGGGCAGAATCCCGGCATCATTGCTTTTCTTCCCGAAGATTATCTTCCGAGGGAAAACGTGGCGGTTAAGGTTTTACCTGTGGAAAATATTTCTCCCGTCGATTTTTTCGGAGGCAGTGAATGGATGCCGACTGTTACTCCTGCTCCACAGTTCGGGGTGTTTCCACTGATTATGGGAACGCTGTGGGTGAGTATTTTCGCCATACTTATCGCTCTTCTGCCGGGCCTGGGCGTCGCCATCTACATGTCGGAGCTTGCCGGGGAACGGGTCAGGAAACTGCTGAAACCGACAATCGAACTGCTGGCGGGGATTCCGTCGGTGGTCTATGGATTTTTCGGACTGGTAACGCTTGTACCCTTAATTCAGAATACACTGCATCTGCCCGTGGGAGAGACCGCGCTGGCAGGCAGCCTGATTCTGGCAATCATGGCTTTGCCAACAATCATAACCATTGCCGAAGACGCCATGCGCAACACTCCGAAATCCATGCGCGAAGCAAGTCTGGCCCTCGGAGCAACGCACTGGCAAACAATCTACAAGGTAATCATCCCGTATGCGGCGTCCGGTATAAGCGCCGCCGTAGTGCTGGGTATCGGGCGGGCTATAGGCGAAACGATGGCTGTGATGATGGTTACGGGCAATGCCGCCGTAACGCCCCATTCGCTGTTCGAATCCGTTCGAACGATTCCCGCAACCATAGCCGCAGAACTCGGCGAAGCGCCTTCGGGAGGAACTCATTATCAGTCACTGTTCCTGCTCGGCTGTATTCTGTTTGCCATTACTATGGTAATCAGCGTATCTGCAGAAATAATTTCAAGGAAACGGCATTTCGAGAACTGAGCAGAGTTTTCAGGATTTAAGGATTATATAAAAGAGCCGATCAACCTTTTCGGAGAAGCTTGCAAGCTTCTAAAAGAGTCGATCAACCTTCTCGGAGAAGCTTGCAACCTTCTAAAAGAGCCGTTCAACCTTCTCCGAGAAGCTTGCAAGCTTCTAAAAGAGCCGTTCAATCCCTGCTCGGCATAACGTCTTCGCTACGTCGAGTTAAAAGCAAAACTCCAGCAATATAACAGAATTGCCGGCGAATTTTCACAGTCCGGCGGCGCATTCGAATATCTTCCGGTATCCTTCCGACCATTCCTTGCCGGCCTGTCGAAAGTTCAAACTGTGGTTGTGTTTTTCAAAAACAAAGGCATGCAGATTGTTTTTTCCCACTACTCTAAACCGTTCCTGGAGGTCATAAACGCTTTCCACCGGCACATGTGCGTCGTCTGTCCCGTGAAAAACATAGACAGGAATATCCAGTCTCATCAGTCTTGTTTTGTTGGCTTCCAGAGCAAAATGCTGTCTGAACCAGACAATCGTCAGGTAAAAATAGTTTTTGCATATCCATTCTTCGTCTTCCGTGGCTACCTTTTCCATGAGCGTGGAATCGAAAGGCTTCCGCATGGCGCGGACGTCGCTTATGTCAATTACACTGTCCCTTACCATGTCCAGCGTATCAAAAGGAAGATTCTGAAACAGATAGTTCCTGTACACGGCTTTAGTGTCCAGTCCGTATTCTTCGCGGCTGATCTTTTTGTCGCCGTCGCTGTCAAAAGCGGCATTTATCATATTCATTACGCCATAGCCCTCATTTTGCCATTTTATGATGTCGTACATACTTTCGTGAGCATATCCGTGAAGGAAAATGGCATCGACATGCACATCTTTCCTCTCAGCCACCAGCGGAGCGATGATTGTTCCTTCGCTGATGCCGTAAAGAATTATTTTACAGCTCTCAAACCGGCTGTCCCTTCTCAGTTCGGATATCATGCATCCTACATCCTCCGCTTCCCTGAGGGGCTGGTATTTTGCATATTTCGCGGAATCTATTGTATGGTACATGGGCGGCGTCTCCCCGATATCGACTCCACGTCGGTTGTAGCTGAAAAAAGCGATTCCATTGCTGCAAAACCCTTCTGCAAGATCATCATAATAGTTAAATCCGTCCCTTTTGGTCAGCCAGGTACTCGGTCCGGTACCGTGGATGCAAAAGACAAGAGTCTTTACCGGATTGTCTGGAAGACAGAGCCTTGTCATTGTTTCCTCTCCGTCGGAGAGTATCATCGTTTTCATTTCCGGCGTGAAAGCCGAAGCGCTCATGCACATCAGGCATGCAAACAGATAAAGTGTTATTCGTTTCATAATATTATTTATTTATGCATTATTCTTCTTCAAGTTGCCTGTATAATTCCTTTAATTCGGCAAGCGTTTTAGTGTACCGCCTCAGTTCAAAATATCTGACTGCTAAAATAAGTACAAACAGGTTAATCTCCATAGTTACTGATATCCAGTTATAACAACAGTGATATAATATCTGGATAATATTATGTGAGACACTGCCTAAAAGAAGAGCGCCTCCATACATCAAAAAACCATATTTGGTTCTGTAATTAATAGATTTCTCTATTTTTCCGATACGATACTCCAGCCACTCCTTTACAGGTACGCCGGGATTGTATTTATTCATAATATGAGCAGACCGTTCGACGAAAAAGCAACAGACGAGAATCAGCAGAAGGACTGCTGCATACATAAGGTCTATTTCCACAGAATAACCTTCGGTCGCTATTCTCCAGACGAAAAAGACTGCCGAGGCTCCGAGGAAGAATCTGGTAATGATATTTGGCTGAATGGCTTTCATTGATTTTCTTGCCGATTTAACAATGAGGCGATTTAGCTCTTCTCTGGAATAATCCTGAATATTCCCTTCAATCTGTGATTT
>JAIRZR010000175.1 GCA_031267155.1 Prevotellaceae bacterium
AAGAATCGCTGTTCGACGCCGGTCACCAGGACACGGAACAGGGAAACAGCCTGCGCTCACAACTGCAGTCCCTGCATTCGCAGTTGAAAACGGAAATCCGTTCCTGGGAACTGAACTGTGTCCTCTCGGCGCCTGTCGACGGCAAAATTACATTTACCAACTATTGGATTGAAAATCAAAATGTGACGTCCGGAAGTGAAATATTTACCATTGTCCCCGAAAATGAATTTCGGATTATCGGCAAGGCCATCCTTCCCAACGCCCGTTCGGGCAAGGTCGAAACGGGACAAAAAGTAAACATCCGCCTGGAAAACTTCCCGGAAAACGAATACGGAATCCTGAGAGGCGAAGTACAAAATATCTCTTTAGTCCCCTTTCAACAGGGCGAAGTCGCCTATTATACACTGGAAATAACCTTGCCCGACAATCTGTTGACAACCTACAAAAAAGAATTACCCTACTTACCCAACATGCAAGGACAGGCGGATATTATAACAGCCGATTTTTCCCTGCTGGAACGCTTCTTTGCACCTTTGAAAAAAATATTAGCAGAAAATTGACAACCGATGGAAAGAACACAAGACAAAATACTTCAGCGCATCGCCCGTTACCTGACGTTATATGGTAGTTTTACAATCGTCAGATTTACCACGTTCTTTCCGTGACCGCCTGTTGCAAAACAGGCATACACTATTGGTATCCTCCGGAAAGATACGTTCTGTGATGCAAAAAAAAACAAAATTACCCATTACATTTATGAATTCCACTCAGTGTCAGAGGCGATCTTCAGAGTCTCTTTCGTTTTTTTTTTATCGAAAATCAGCTCAAATAAATCTTCCCGTTCAGCTTCTTTCATCTTCATTTTTATACGATATTTCCGTTGGTTGATGGCGTACCTGTTCACAATTCCCATACAGTAACCTGCTGTGACAGGATTGACCAGGCCCGATTTTACAAGACAGCAAAAAACGACATCCTCTTGTGTCAGTTTTGGACAAGCATCTTTAATTATTTTAATCAATCCTTTGAAAACTTGATGAATATCATTGTTTAACTGCTGCCTTTCATCAGGATTCAAGCATTGTTTATTTCTTTTTCGTTCTATAAAACGATAACTATCTATCTTCATAAATAATTGACATTCTAAACGAAATATTTCTATGAGTAATTCCTTGTTTTCCATGTAGGCTTATGATAAAAATTGCTATTTCTATTTTCAATAGGAGCTAAATGTACACAAACTTTCCCTCATAACCATGAAATAACAAGATTTTTTTATGAAAATTGTTATCTTTATTTTTATAAATAATTAATTTACAGTATATAAAAACAATGAATTGTTATCGCATACATATGCCAGATTATTTTTTATCAAATAAATTTGCAGTGGAAAAAGAAAACGCATACAAAACATACGATAACAAAAATGGATTCCTTAATCAAACAAAAAACGGATTTAATAGCGAAATGTATTGTCGCAAAGATACAAAAACAGCAGCAGGAAATATCTTTCGGATTGTATTCGGGTACATTTGGGTATTTGCTGTTCCTGTTTTATTATTCAAAATACTTTGGGAAGAAAAAAATCGCTTTGTTGACAGAAGAATATGCAGAACAATTATTGGACAGACTATCAAGCGGAATTAGGCAACATTCCTATTGCGACGGTCTGTCCGGTGTGCTGTATTTGCTTCTATTTTTGCGGGAAAATCACTTTATAGACATGGACGTGAGCGATGCGCAGCCTCTATTGGACAGTTACCTTGTTACAATGATGCGGCATGATATGGGGAAAGGATATTTCGATTTCATGCATGGAGCATTGGGGGTGGGTCTATATTTCCTGAAAAGAGGCGATACAGTCGAATATATCCGTGAATTAATTGATTTTTTATATGAGACGGCAGAGAAAAACAGAACCAAGCAAACTTTCAAGTGGAAATCCAGTATGATGAAAAATGAAAGCGAACATGTTCCAGTATATAACCTTGCATTGTCTCATGGAATATCGAGTATCATCATATTCCTGTCGCGTGTCATTAAAAGCGGCATGACCGGCGATAAAATCACGGAGATGCTAACCGGCGCTGTAAATTATGTACTGTTACAGCAAAAGGATTTTTCGCAATATGGATTTTGTTTTCCAAGTTATTTGCCGATAGACAAATCCGGTTCGATTTTAAGAAGCCGTCTGGCATGGTGTTACGGTGACCTCGACGTAGGGATAGCGCTATTGCAGGCGGGGAAAGCGTTACACAATACTGTATGGCAAGGAACGGGAATGTCTGTTCTTCTTCAATCAACAAAACGATTGGATTTGGTTGAAAATTTTGTCATTGACGCCGAAATTTGCCATGGAAGCGCCGGAATAGCCATGATATTTCGCCGGATATTTCTTGAAACGAAAAGGAGTGAATTTGCGGAAGCAACCCGATACTGGCTGAACCAAACATTAAATTTTTCCAGATTTGAGGATGGTCCTGCCGGATACAAAACCTTTCAGTTCAAGGAATGGAAATCAACCTATTCACTGCTTGATGGAATAGCGGGCATTGGACTGGTCATGATGTCCTGTCTCTTTGACGACAAACAGAAGTGGGATGAAATGTTTTTACTGTCCTGAAAATTTACTTTTGCTCCTGCCGGATTATCTCCATCGCTTTTTCCTGCTGTTCATCCCGTCCTTCGCGAATGCCTTTAATGGTCGGTTTTACTTCCATATCGGCACGATGCCGATGCGCTGTGTTTCACTACCGTCGGGATAATATATGCCGATGCAGGAAATCATCGTTCAATCCTCCCGGAAGGAAAATTTGTGATACATTGCCGTCTGCACCCGCAGTTGTACTCCCGATAATGGTGGTATTGTCTCCTGCCCGAAAAGCCATGGCTGTATATTCTGCCTGACTTTGCGATACTTCGTTCACAATGATTACCAGTTTTTCCCGGTAAGTTTCTTCCGGTTTAGGAATATCCGGTCCGTTTCTGACGGTGAATTCACCGGGATTGTCAGTATAGACTTACGTAACCGTTCTGTCGGTATATGTGTATAAATTCTTGTAGTATTCATGCTCTCGTGTCCCAACAGATCTGCGACTTCGTTTAACGGCGTATCTTCGCCGACTAAAGATGTTGCGAAAGTGTGTCTTCGGATAAAGTGATCTTCCTGCCATCGTAATTGTTCGGAAGAACAAGCGCTACAGTTTGAAAATATGCAGAATCACCCTTATGTTCTATGGCAATTGCATATTTTCCCGATTTAACGGTCATGGAATCCAGCGAGACCGAATAATTCGGTTGTGAAGAAACTCCCCATCCCGTAGGTTTTCCACCTTCATTTTTTTCAAAGTCCAGGTTTAAATCCGGTTCATTTTTAATCGTCTAGCTGCTTGCACTCATCGAAATGGATAACACAACGATCATTAAAACTGCAAAAACGTTCAATCTTTTCATCTGTTTTGATATTAAAATTTTACGCATAATGTAGGTATTTTCATCAGATTTTCGCAGACCATTAAACAGTTCTCATAAATTGTTATTTTTAAAATTGTAAAGTACTCATTATTAAAAGCATAAAAAAAATGATTGTTATCATAAAAAAATTGCGGATATTCTTTTATCTAATATATTTGTAATCATTTTGTTTAAACACATTAATGTCTAACCAAAAATAAATTAAGATGGGAAAAAAAATCAAAAAACTAGTATTAAGGAAAGAGACGATAACAAATCTTTCTGGTTTTGAACAGAGTAGAATTAAAGGTGGGGTTGATTCTTGGGATTATATAAACCAATATGTGACAACTATGATGTCACATTATGATCCGGCGAATTGTATTAACGGTTATAATGCATCAGACAGATCTTACTGTTACTGCACAAATGGTCAAAATACATGTGGAACAAGTGACTGTTAACCACCTTGTACTGCTACCGATTTGTCAGCGTAGGGGTTTATTGTGTATGGTAAACATGTATGTTCTTCGGTTTTTTTTATGAATAAAAGGCTATAATAGGGGAATATTTCTGTATCATAGACTTTTAAAACCAAACGTGTGTGAAATACAAATCAGTTTTTATTTTTATAAGTTGTGTACTGTTTGGTTGCAGTTTCCATAATAAACCAAAGTTGGATTTTTTTTTCCAGCAATGCGAATTTGTCTGCGACTATCCTTTCAACGACACAACCAAATGGGTAATTACTTGTCGCGTATGGGGATTGCTGAAATACTTTCATCCAACTGTTACTACCGGTACACTTGATTGGGATAAGATTTTACTGGACAGACTGGATGCTGTTAATTCCGCTTCCTCCCCTGAAGCGATCAACACAGAACTCGAAAAAATGCTTGATGCAGCCGGAAAATACAGCTACATAAAGGGGGATGAAGAATGGGTTGACTCCTTGAGCATGAATGTCAACCTGTGCTGGCTGGACAATTCGTTTCTGGATAAAACAATGCGGGAAAAGTTGAAAAAAATTGCTTCTCTGCCGGTAAAACGACCGTCTTATTACGGTTTGGATTTTGAAAC
>JAIRZR010000204.1 GCA_031267155.1 Prevotellaceae bacterium
ATATGGATATGCCTGACCTCAAATTGGGGCTGGAGATAAATCAGCAGTTTCCTTGCGCCCATACGCGGAAAATCCTTCCGGACTTCGCGCACCAGCGTCAGAATAATGTCTTCTTCGACGCTCGCTGTCGCGACTGTGTCGTCCTAAAAAAACTTTACAGATTTTCTTACTTCGTCCGGCATAGACTTGACAGTTTTGTCTTCGTCCTGCCAGAACTTTACAATTCACGACAAAAGTAATCATATTTCCCGAATTATTTAGTCTGTTTGTATTTTTGACTGTTTCCTGCCTGTTTTTCGTTTTTCAGCATGGCAATTCCGCTACGGCTACGCCTTCGCTCCATTGCCATGCTGAAAAACTTTATTTTCTTCTATTGGACAGGGTTCCTTTACTCTGTCCGTTTCAAATGATTCACTCCCGTTTTGTCCTGTTTCTTCTTCTACGGGTACGCTTCCGTTCCGATAATAATTTTTCCACTTCCGCTCCGTTTTCAACCCTGTTTGATGTATCACTGCGGGGGTCATATAACCGATGCTCTGATGCGGCCGTTGACTGTTGTACAAATCTATGATTTTGCTCACAAATGCAACTGTTCCCTGCCACGAATCCGGCTTGCGTCCATAAATCCATTCGGTTTTCAGAATACCGTTAATACGCTCCGCTATGGCATTTTCGCGCGGGTTGCCGCTTTCGGTCATGCTGATTTGTATGCTTTTACGGGTCAGCAGGTTGACATAATCCCTGCAACAGTATTGACTGCCACGGTCAGAGTGATGGATTAATTCCGGATGCTTTCCTTTCAGGTTGCCCAATGCCATTTTCAGGGCGGCAACTGCGCCCGACGAACGCAATGTCCGGGAAAGGTTCCATCCGACAATCTTGTGGGAACATGCGTCTGTAATGAGCGATAAATAAGCCGAATCGTCTTCTATCTCAATATAAGTAATATCGCTGACCCATAAATGATTTGGATCGACAGGCGTGTAATCGACCGTCAAATTGGGATATTTGTGCATCCAGTGATTCGAGAAGGTGGTCTTTCGCCTGTTCCTGTAGCGGCGAATCAGCATGAAATTACGGTGCAGCAGTTCGATAAAGGCGTCCCTGCCGACATGAATATGCCTTGCCTCAAATTGAGGGCGCAGGTAAATCAGCAGTTTCCTTGCGCCCATATGTGGAAAATCTTTCCGGACTTCACGCACCAGCGACAGAATGGTGTCTTCTTCAACACTCACTGTCGCGATGTAACGGGAACGCTCGTAATAAGCCTGACGGCTTTTGCCAAACAGTCGACAGAGAGCATCTATGCGATATAATGTTTGCTCCTGTCTCATCTCATGGACTGTCTGGCACCAGATTTTTTTCTGATGTCGATTTTTAACTCCCGTTCAGCGATTTCTATCATCTTTTCCAAACTTTCAGACCGCATCTTCTCCGTGGATAACGCCCGTTCTAATTCCTTGATACGCAAATCATTCCCCCCGGTAGACAATTCTTTCTCTTTCATAAATGTTGTTTCTAAAGGGTCTAATTTAACTCTTTTCTTTGAATTGTTTACCATCCTTTTGCGATAAACCCAACTGCTAACCGTATCTTTGCTTATATCAAACCGTCGGGCTATCATAGACACCGATTCATTGCTGTTGTAATACGCTGTTAATACCCGCTCTTTAAACTCTTCCGAGTAAAATTTTCTTTCCCGTCTTACCATAACTTTCCTGTTTTTTTATTGTTATTTTTTGTAAAGCTATTTCAGGACAAGACACACTAAAAAATCTACTTTTTGTCTGCAATTTCATAGAATGCTTATAACTAATAATATAGCTGTTTAAGACAGCGTTTTTTACTGTTGAAACGTTATCTCAACAAAAAACGGTTAAGATACGGCAATAGCACATTCGCACATATAATCCTGATATTAAGCAATATTCAGATATAATAAATTCAAAAAAAATTTTTTAGCCATTTTTTCCTATAAAAAACAGGTAGAAAATTCTACATATTTTTAATGTGCTTAAAAATAGCAATTTATTATTTTAAGGCGCTATTGCGGAAAAAATTATTGGAAACAGGTTTTTTTCAGGCATAAGACACTCCAGAATATCAAAAGAATTAATCCCACAGATGGGATATTAAAATGTTACACAATAATATCACGCCTTCGGTGTTTTGTAAGGTTTATGTATGTTGTATTGCTATAAGAATAACATCCCTTCGGGATTTTTGCGTTGATATTCAAACATATTCTTATTAGATAAACCCGAAGGCTTGAAATTATTATAGAAAAAAACGACAACCCAAATAATGTAAACCCTGAAAGAGTAACATTATATTGGGTGAAATATTTTGCGATAATTCATGTCATTTTTGACAGCCCACCGTACAAATCCTTCATTTCCCATTTTGTCGTACACCCTGAAATATGTCGCGTAGCGCCTCAAAATAATATTTCGCCAAGTCTGCCGTAATTATCTTTGAATTTCCATTTTTTATTACATTTGTACATTCAAAAAGCGAGTGTTTTTTGCATAAGAAATTGAATAACAAGTCAAAAAGTAATATTATGAAACAAAGAGGAAGCTTTTTTTGGATAATTATATCCGTCTTTTGTCTGCAATTTGCAGGATGTGACAGTTCGTCATACGAATATCCGTTCAGGAATCCAAACCTGTCTGTCGAAAAACGTGCGGCAGACATCGTTTCGCGGCTTACGCTGGACGAAAAAATCGCTCAAATGCTGAACCGTACGCCGGCGATAGAACGCCTTGGCATTCCGCCGTATGACTGGTGGAACGAGTGTCTGCACGGGATAGGGCGTACGGAATACAAGGTAACAGTATTTCCGCAGGCTATCGGGATGGCCGCCGGATGGGACAGGGACGCCATCAGGCAAATGGGAGACTGTACGGCTGAAGAAGGCCGCGCCATCTACAACATGTCCCAGGCAAAGGGAGACTACAGAATATATCACGGATTGACCTACTGGACTCCGAACATCAACATCTTCCGTGATCCACGCTGGGGACGCGGGCAGGAAACCTACGGAGAAGACCCGTTTTTGACGGCTTCACTTGCCAAAAACTTCGTGCAGGGCTTGCAGGGCGACGACAAAACATATCTGAAAGCGGCGG
Source organism: Prevotellaceae bacterium (assembly GCA_031267155.1). Taxonomy (GTDB): domain Bacteria; phylum Bacteroidota; class Bacteroidia; order Bacteroidales; family UBA932; genus JAIRLF01. The sequence continues at coordinate 3,132 of JAIRZR010000204.1, forward strand.
GATGCGCCAAACATTTTGCCGTTCACAGCGGACCCGAATCAAGCCGACATACATACAATGCCAAAGTGTCCGAATATGATTTGTGGGACACTTACCTGCCGGCATTCAAGGAATTGGCAGAGACGAAAGTCGCGGGATTCATGTGCGCCTACAACGCCTACGAGGGACAGCCATGCTGCGGCAGCGACAAACTGATGATTGATATTTTGCGTAAGGACTGGAGATACAAAGGCTACGTAACTTCCGACTGTGGAGCGATTAATGATTTTTACACAACTCATAAAACACATCCGGATGCAGCCGCAGCAGCTGCCGACGGTATCTATCACGGCACGGACGTCGATTGTGGACGGCAGGCATATCTGGGACTTAAACAGGCGGTAGAAAAAGAACTTACGACCGTGGAACAAATTGACATATCCCTTAAAAGACTGTTTGAAACCCGTATCCGTCTTGGAATGTTCGACCCTGCGGAAAAAGTTCCCTTTTCCAAAATCGACAAGGACGTCCTGTCGAAAAAAGAACACAAGGATTTGGCTTTGAAAATGGCCCGCCAGTCGCTGGTATTGCTCAAAAATAACGGAATACTGCCGCTGGACGGGAAAAATATCAGGAAAATCGCCCTCGTTGGCCCGAATGTGGATAATCCGGAAGTCCAGCTGGGTAACTATAACGGATTTCCGACCGAAATAATAACTCCGCTGAACGGAATAAAGAAGGCATTGCCCAGTGTGGAAATAATCCGCGAACCGGGCTGCAATCTGACTGACAATATTGCAGTCCGGAAACTGGAGAACTGCTTCCCCGGAGGCTTTTCAATGGAATTTTACAATAACAGAAATCTGGAAGGAAATCCTGTTTATAAGGGACGTACGCCGGAAATACATTTTTCAAACCCCGAAACCAAAGCGATTGCCGAAGGCGTAAATCCGACAGATTTTTCATCGCGTTTCGAAGGCGTATTCGAGTCGCCGGTAAGCGGACAGGTTGAGCTCAGAGTAGCTTACGACGACGGTTTCCGCCTTTACATCGACGGAAAAATGGTCTCCGAATCATGGAACACGGGCAATAGAACTGCCGGATACAAGCTTGATGCAGTCAAGGGAAAAAAATACCGCGTGAAACTGGAACATAAGCAGCATGGCGGCAATGCGCGTATCGAACTTTCGGCAAATGTCCGCGAAACAATGGAAGTGGGAGCAAGCGCCGACAGGGTAAAGGACGCCGATGTAATTGTCTTTATCGGAGGCATTTCGCCACAGATTGAGGGAGAAGAAATGAATGTGCAGATTCCGGGATTCTACAAGGGCGACCGTACTTCGATCATGCTGCCGCAGATTCAGACGGATCTGCTGCAGGCGCTGAAAGCTACGGGTAAACCGGTGGTATTCGTACTGATGTCCGGCAGCGCGCTTGCTTTCCCCTGGGAATCTCAAAATGTTGATGCAATCATAAGCGCCTGGTATGGCGGAGAATCCATTGGCGACGCTCTTGCCGACGTTATCCTCGGAAAATACAATCCATCAGGCCGCTTGCCCGTTACTTTCTATGCGAGCGATTCCGATCTGCCCGATATCGAAGATTATAATATGAATAACCGCACATACAAGTATTTCAAGGGAAAACCGCTGTATTCATTCGGTTACGGGCTTAGCTATACGAAATTCCCGTATCAGTGGGACGTACAGCCGAAAAAGGAATACAAACACTCCGGAACAATCGACTGTTCACTGAAAATCGCAAATGCCGGTACGCTTGACGGCGACGAAGTGGTTCAGGTCTATATTAAGTATCCGGACGGCAAGGGATTCCCCTTAAAGGAACTGCGCCATTTCGAAAGGAAATACATTCCCGCCGGACAAACCGGACAGGTAAAGGTTTCTATTCCCGTTAAATCGCTGGCAAAATGGGACGAAAAAGCCGGGAAACCAGTCGTTCCCGCGGGAAGCTATTCGATATATGCCGGAGGCAATTCCGGAGATGAAGCTGTTGCTGCAACATTTGAAGTTAAATAAACTAAGGATCGCCAATATGAGAACAATATTTATAGCATTACTCCATTTCTCAATCGCCTGCAGTCTTTATGCGCAGAAAGAGAATCTGCTGAGCAGCAAATACTCGGCGGCGGAACTGCAGCAGATTCTTGTCCCGCAGTCCGAATGGAAACCCTTCCCGCTGCCTGATGACCGTCAGGGCTGGTCGAAAGCAGACAAAGACATGCTGCAGGCAACTGTCGGGGAGGCGGAAAAACTCATCGATTACAACTGGCCGACTATTCCCGCGACACTGTCGCTGATGTACGTGCGTACCGGAAACAGAAGCCAGTACGAGGCTGTCAGCTTCAAGAAGCGGCATGTGCTGGCAAACATGATTGTTGCCGAAGCAGCCGAAAACAAAGGCCGTTTTATCGACCCTGTCATCAACGGGATATGGTCGATATGCGAAGAATCGTGGTGGGGCGTTCCCGCACATCTGCCCGGGAGCAAAGATTATGCCGGGCTGATGGATGTAAGCCAGCCGTTTGTCGATCTGTTTGCCGCCGAAACGGGAAAAGTCCTTGCATGGGCGGATTATTTTCTGGGAGACAGGCTCGACGCCGTGTCCCCGCAAATCCGCAAGCGAATCCGTAACGAAATTACATACCGGCTGCTTGATCCCTTCATGCAGCGCGAGCACTGGTGGACGGGGAAAAACGGTTCGATACCCAACAACTGGAATCCGTGGATCTGTTCCAACCTGCTGAACACTGTTTTGCTGATGGAGAAGGACGAACAGAAACGCGCCGCCATCGTAAACGAAATCCTCGCTGTGCTGGACAACTTCTACAATCCCTATCCGCAGGACGGCGGATGCGACGAGGGTCCGGGCTACTGGAACGCTGCGGGAGCAGCCATGTACGACAATCTTGTGCTGCTGAATCTTGCCGGCAAAGATGCGTTCCGGTACGTGTATGAAAGTGAAAAGTTCAAGAATATGGGACGCTATATTTACCGCATGCAGGCAGGCGAGAACTGGTTTCTGAATTTTGCCGACGCCGGTCCCCGTGCAGGCGTGGACGCCGACATGGTTTACCGCTTCGGAAAGGATATCGGCGACAAAGATATGATGGAGTTTGGCGCATATTATCACAAGCCGGGCGTCGTTGCTTCAGCCGGCATACGGAAACTGTGCGCGCTGTTTATGCAGGATGAGTTTCAGTCGGTACAGAAGCGGTTGCCCTTGCCCGGAGACGTATGGCTGCCCGGCCTGCAGGTGATGGCAGCCCGCGATGCCGGCGGTTCGTCCGTAGGATTTTATCTTGCCGCCAAGGGCGGGCACAACGGTGAAAGTCACAATCATAATGATGTAGGAAATTACGTTGTATATTACAATGGACAGCCGCTGCTGATTGACGTCGGCGCGGGAAGATACACCTCGCGGACATTCAGCGCCAAAAGATACGAGCTTTGGTTCAACCGTTCGGATTTCCATAATCTTCCGACTGTCAACGGCGCTACGCAGCGAGCCAGACACAGCGCCAAAGCTGCCGACCTAACTTACCGCGCCGGAAAATCGTCTGCCGTTTTTTCGCTGGATATCGCAGGTGCATATCCGAAAGAAGCGGGCATAAACAGCTGGAAACGTACCGTAACGCTTAACCGCGGGAAAAATGTGACGATTGTGGATGTTACAGATTTGCAGAAGGCCGACAGTATCGTCCAGCACATTATGACCTGCTATCCGTCGGAAGTGATGCAGCCCGGTAAACTTGTCATCCACAGCCAGACAAAAGACGGACAGAAAACGGATTTCGAAATCGCATACAATGCAGGGAAAATGAAGGCCGAAGTGGAGAAGATAAAACTTTCGACCGAAGAAGATGAAGGCGTACGAAACAACTGGGGCGACAGCATTTACCGGATCAGCTTCAAAGTACTGTCTCCAAAACTGAAAGACACTTATACCTTTAATATAAGTAAGAAACGATAGATTATCCCATTATTTTATGAGACATACGAATAACACACAAAAACGGCAGGCGTCTGCCGTTTTTCCGTACAGGAAGTTATGGGTACTGCTGATTTCCTGCATCATCGCATGCAATCTCCATGCTCAGAAAGAGAAACTGCCGGACAGCAGATATTCCGCAGATGAAATAAACACGCTGCTATCGCGCTTGAATACGGACTTTCCCGGTATGGAAAAAGTAAAGGCCGCCGCCGACCGGCCGGAAGAAGCGATAAAGGAACTGCTGACGTTCTACAGGAACGGAGGAGCGGGAAAACATCCCCTTGATAAAAACGACAGAAGCAAGTCCCGGGGCAGCTACGCCACGGAAAAGGAGATCGAATCAGCCGATAATGCCCTGAAACACATTCTCACAGGCCAGGGAGCCTATCCTCCCTTTTACCGCGGCGAAGACATTGACTGGCTCACTAATCCGGTTCCCGACAATGAATGGATATGGCAGTTGAACAGGATGGGATTCTGGATTGACATGGGAAAGACCTACTGGCATACGGGAGATGAAAAGTATGCCGGAGAGTGGGTTGCACAGCTGCTTCACTGGACGCGCAAGAACCCGAACGACAAGGCTCATGCGGTTGCATGGCGCTCTATCGAGGCAGGCATTCGCGGGAACTTCTGGACGACGCTGTTTCAATATTTTATCGATTCCCCCGCATTTACGGAGGAAGCGCTGACCGCATTCCTGAACAGCTGTTACGATCATGCCTCATATTTGATGGGCAAATACACTGTCCGCAGCAACTGGGCTTTGATCGAAGCTGCGGGAATGGCATATATCGCCATCACGTTTCCCCAGTTCAAAGATGCGGAAAAATGGCGGACGGAAGCGTTCCGGCGATTTAACGAAGAAATCAGTCTGCAGGTCTATCCCGACGGTTTTCAGCACGAACTGTCAATGGGATACCATACGGGCTGCATTTCCCTGTTTATGGTCGCATACGATCTGGCAAAACTGAACGGTATTGAAGGCGTTCTCCCGGAAAACTATCTCCGTATCATAGAAAAAATGTGTGAAGTACCGATGAAAATATGTCTGCCCGACGGTACCAGTACCGGCTTCGGCGACGACTGGCGCGGGAGACCGGGACAGTATAAAAACCGGTTCCTTCATTGGGCGAAGCTGTTCGACCGCAGGGATTTTCTTTTTCTCGGCACAGACGGAAACGAAGGCGAAGCTCCTGCCCAGACAGCCTTTGCACTTCCGCAAAGCGGCATGTATTCCATGAGGAGCGGATGGGACACGGGCGCCGTTTTCCTGGCCTTGAAATGCGGTCCCGACGGCGGATGGCACTGTCAGCCCGACAACGGCACTTTCGTTCTTTATGCCGGAGGCAGAAACCTGATGCCCGATGCGGGATGTTATGTTTACAGCGGCGATCCGGAAGGACGCGAGTGGTTCAGGCAGACGAAAGTCCACAAGACGCTTACGCTTGACAATAAAAACTCGCGCTACAGGCCGAAACAGCTTTACTGGTCGCCCGGCGACGGCCTGGATATTCTTGTCGTGGAAAACGGCAGCTACGAAAATCTGAGGCACCGGCGATCCGTATTTTTTGTTGATAAGACGTATTTTGTCTTTGTCGATGAGGCTATCGGCTCTGCCACAGGACAGCTCGATCTGCATTTCCAGTTCGCGCCGGGAGACGCCGTGTTCGATGAAAACCGCTATGTCGTCCGTTCCGCCTTCGACGAAGGATGGAATGTGTCGGTAAAAGCCAATCCGCTGAAAGGCATGAAACTGATCAGGGAAGAAGGACAGTCGGCTCCCGCATACCAGATGAAGGAAGCCTGTCCCGCATTTGCGTACCGGATAGACAAGAAAACTCCGGAAAGCGTCCGTTTCATTACCGTGGTGATGCCGTACAGCGGAACGAAAGCGCCCGATGTGAGCGTGAAATTGCTCGAAAATACGGAATCGTCCATGTCGCTGAAAGTAAAGGCGGGAAACAGGACGCGGAAAATCGGGTATTCATTTTAAGGGGTTTTACCCTTATTTAAGGAGTTAGTAAGATTTATATAAATGATAAGATGGATATTGTATTTGCAACGAAAAATGCGCATAAAATAAGCGAGGTTCAGTCCATTCTGGCTAAGGGATATACGGTTGTCTGTCCCGAACAGCTCGGTTTCAATGGCGAAATTCCCGAAGAAGAAGTTACTCTTGAAGGAAATGCTCTTCAAAAAGCACGCTTTATATACAAAATGTTTAATCTTCCGTGTTTTTCGGATGATACGGGACTGGAAGTCGAATCTCTAAACGGCGCTCCCGGAGTATATTCCGCAAGATATGCGGGAGAAGGTAAAAGCTCGGAAGACAATATAGTTAAACTGCTCAGAGAGATGTCGGATAAGGGAAACCGTAACGCCCGCTTCAGATGTGTCATAGCTTATATCGATTCTTCGGGAGCGGAACATTTGTTCGAGGGTATTGTAAATGGCAGAATATTATTCGAAAAACAGGGAGACGAAGGTTTTGGCTACGATCCTGTTTTTTCTCCCGAAGGATTTAACATATCATTTGCACAAATGAGTCCAATCGAAAAAAACCTGATAAGTCACAGAGGAAGAGCCGTGAATAAATTTGCAGATTATCTGACTGAGGTAATTAAGGGACGGGGTATATGATTGATACTCCGGTGCTTTACTCCTTTCCGTAAGCTGAAGCATACGGTTAATAAAGTGTCGTCCCTGCAGGACTTGGCAGGGTATGTGATTGATACTCCGGTGCTCTACTCCTCTCCGTAAGCTGAAGCATACGGTTAATAAAATGTCGTCCCTGTAGGGATGAAATATACCACTTGCTATCGTGTGCAAGCCTTAAAAGGCTTGTGACGGGAGAAAACGGTTTTCTATTGATATTGATGTCCTACGGACAATTAATTAACGCTATTCAATTTTTAGTTCTTAACTTTTTATCCAGCACCTGTTTTGTTGCAGTAATTTTTCCCAAAGCTTCGCTACATGATTATTCGTCACTGTTTTTATAATTCGCTCAAATCCCGTCGCTTAAACAGCTAACGGAGGTATGGGCTTCTATTTTTTGCTTCCGGCGTTCCTGCCCGTCCGGATTAGGGCGACCGCAAGACTTGCCCCTATATTATTGCGTTTGCCAATAACGCCGACACTTTTATCTCCTATTACTTTTTCTTCATTCATTGTTATATAATATCGCCGACAGTTTGAAATTCCAAGTCGCGAAGATAATCATTTTTCTTTAGTTAACTCACTAAATTCACACAAGCGCATTTCACCCAAATTTTCATACGTGAGAAAATAAATTTTCATACGTGAGAAAATAAATTTATATACGTAAGAAAATAAATTTATATACGTGAGAAAATAAAATTACACACGTATGCAATTTTCACTGCATACGCATGTAATTTAATAAAGGGCTTTAAGCGTGGCATCAACATTAACTCTTAACTCTTAGTTCTTAACTCTTAACTTAACTGTTGGTTGCTGCCTTTTCGAAATGAATATTTTCGAGCTTCCTTTTCAGTTCCATGCTTGGCGTGAACACAACGTGAACGCCTGAGATTTTACTGACATTGAAATCCGCCGGGTCTTCCACGCCCTCGCTTGAGAATGAAACGCGGAAAGTGCCCAGTTCGCCAAGATTGACGCTTTTGCCCATAATCAGATACTTGGGAACAGTCGATCAGGCTGTTGATTGCGTTTCCCACGTCGCCGCGTGCAAGCGATGACATGTTAACGATATCGGCAGCTATTTCCTGCTGTCCCACTTTGCCGTCATTTACCGGCGTGGCATACCATTTCTCCGGCGCCTGCCGGTTTTGCGGATTTTGCCGCTTCATCATTCTGTACTTCATAAGTACCTGTACTTACCTCCTTTTTTAATTAAATTAATAATTTAATGTATAACAGAATCAAACGGTTGGAACAGGCAAAAAATCTTCCGTCATATTTTTTGTCTGAAGCAGGATTCTCAGGATTTTTGGATTACCAGGATTGCTGACGCCGGATGTGGCGCTGTTCGTGGATAAACTTGCTGGAACCAAAAATCCCGCCAGGGATGAAATATTGGTAGCAGCAATCATAGTAGCGGTAGAAAGTCCCGTTAGGGATGGCATGTAAAAATAGAAGATATTACATGTCATCCCTAACGGGATTCCTGCTGATTTCCAACTGTTTTCTACCGACATTTCATCCCTGACGGGATTTTTTATATTGTCACCCTTCTGTAAAATCTGTGTAAATCTGTGAAATCTGTGGACACATGTCATCCCTTTCATATAACAACATCTCAAACGGCTAATATGAAGCAGATTATGGATGCAATAAAAAATCCCGTCAGGGATGAAATATCGGTAGAAAACAGTCGAAAACCGGTAAGAATCCCGTCAGTCCCCCATTAAGCATGCTAAATGCAAAAAGCATATAACTTTCATGAAAATTTAAGCACTGTGCAATAGGCTTAATTTTAACTAATTACATATGAGTTATATGAAAGGGATGACATGTAAAA
>JAIRZR010000211.1 GCA_031267155.1 Prevotellaceae bacterium
AATGCAGACAGTATTCTCTTTGCTCTTAATAACTATATCCGGCAGCTGGAAAAATTCAAACTCAGTCTCGAAAAAAGAGATTCCGAGGAATTAAAGAAATTGATGAAAAACGCCAACGAAATAAAAAGAATTATCTGAGATGCCCTGCGGACAACAAATAACCGATTCATAATGATTTATATCATTTCTTATCCCGAACTCAGGTTGATAGCAATACATTGTTTGTCATTTCGTCAGTTTATTTCTCAACAATTACTTAGTCGGCTTTAGATGTCAGGAAACCCTTCGCCTGAAGGCGAAGGTAGTTTAGTATAAGATGAGATTACTTTTCTCAAAAAAGGAGTTCCCTTTTCCCCTCCGGAACTTCCCTTATAAACAAGTCAAAAAGTATTTACTCTGAAAAATTTCAGCAGAGACCTTACGCACAGTGTCAATACCAGCGGGAAAAAAGCCGGATTAAATTTCTGCGGGAAAAAATTCCATCCCAAAATAAAAAGCAGCAGTATTATTCCGTTTATCAGCATATAGCGTTTGACGAATTTCATCAGCGGTTTTATAAACAGCGAAACAGCCAGTATAATATGCAGGGGATGCGCCCAGATAATCGAATAGTTGGGAAATACAGCCGGATGTATGGATATGAAACTCAGAAAGAAAAGCATGCATCCTGTCAATCCGCAAACAAAAAACAGAACAAAATCGAACAGCCGGAAATATCTTTTGCATCGCGATTCCCAAAAAGATATCAGTAAAACAAGAGCAAAAAACAGGCATGAAATGATGAAAGGATTTGAATCCAGCGGTTTTTCGCCTGCAGGATAACTCGGAGCGAGTTTGCGTGTCGAGGCGACCAGATTTCTCGAACTTCCATCGGGCTGAACTATTTTCGCATGGCCGAAAACCTGCATAAGATACTCGGGAAGAAACATCTGCGGCGTCTGTCCGATAAGACTGTCGAGAGGAGCGCCCAAAGCCAGATCGATACCGAACGTAAGCCATCTGTGATTTTTATTGCACCGGTGGATAATGGTTCGGAAAGTCGTCTGCTGCAATATTTCTGGATATTCAATTGTTCCCGATATGTTCTTTTCCAGCAGAATACGCGGTCTGGTGGAACAGTTGTCGAATAGAAAACTGTACAGATATATCCTGTTTTCAGGCAGATAGTTGATCTCTAATGCATCAAGTATTCTTTGCTTCTCTTCTTCTGTCAAGTTCAATACCTGTTCTATAATACCGGATTTCCGTTCGGAGTATTCTTCAAAAAAATCCGTAAATCTGTTGACGCCCAGTTTATAGTTCAATTCGCCCCGGGCAAACCGGTAAAGGAAATTTGGCGAGGAAAAGTCGAACATACCATAATTATATACACGGTCGATACCGTTTGCGGGATCGTTTATCCTGACGGCAGTGTGTCCATATACGGTATAAGCCACACCGTCAATTGGATCGCAGCTTAGCAGGCTTACAGTCGCCGCATCCGAAAGGCGCAAGTTATTCAATTGCGCACTTGCTGTAAACGGACACAGGCATATCAGCAAAAATAATAAATGTCTTATCATAAGCGACAGAGTAAAAAAGCTATCTCTTTTTTGAATGGAGATAGCTTGTTAAATAATAATAGCAAAATAACTTACTTTACATAATCAGCCTTATTCAGGTAATCATAGCTTCGCTTAACATCTTCCTGCGGAGTGGCGATATAGCGTTCCACTTCCACATACCAGTCTTTTATGCCGTTGGCATAGGCAGTTTCGAAGATAGTCTTGAAATCCATCTCTCCGCTGACGCCAATCTCCTGTTCGTCCTTTATATGCAGAACCTGAATCCGTTTCGGGTATTTCTTCATGTATGCGACGGGGTCGTATCCGCCCTTTTGTGTCCAGTACACGTCATTCTGGAACAGTACATGATCGGGACTGGTATTTTCGACCAGCAAATCGTACACGGGAACCCCGTTAACTTTGTTTTTAAACTCGAAATCATGATTGTGATATCCGAACTTGATGCCTGCGGCAGCGGTAGCCAGTCCTATTTCGTTGAAATATTCCCCGTATCTTTTGATATTGTCAAGAGTAGCGCCTTCGCCGCTCAGGGGAGAACCCGGCATAATCATGTATTTCATTCCGGCAGCGCTGTGAGCGTCTACAGCCTCGTTCCACCAGCTCATGTCGGCGTCGTGGTTGTCGCTTTTGTTTCGTCCCAGGTGTGCGCTTGTAACTTTCATCCCCAGATCGTCAACCATTTTTTTAAACTCCGTGGGGTCTGTTCTATAAATCTTGCCGTTGCCGTATCCGGCCGTTTCGAGGTTGACATATCCCATTTTGGCAACAGCTTCAAGCACTTTCTGGATGCCAATGTCATTTATGTCATCACGCAGCGAATAAAGTTGCAGCCCGATATGCTTTTTGGCGCCACTTCGCCGTGACGATGATTGTGACCCTTTGCAGGATGTCAACAAATCAGGGAGTACAAAGCCGCCCGCAACAGCAATGGCGGCTGTTTTCAAAAATTCACGTCTATTTCTCATCGTTTCTATTATAAATTTAAGAGTTAATAAATCTTCGTATTAATGGTCGCAAAGTTAGAGTTTTTTTTCATACAAAGAAGACTTTTATGTAAAAAATATTTCGTACATAAATTTAGGGAATATAATTCAATGAATAACAGTTTATTTCAAATAACAGGATTTTTACAAAATTAAAAAGATTGACAGGATTTTTTATTCTTTAGTAATCCCGACAGTTAACAGAAAGAGATCAAAGCATACTTTTACTCTAAAGAAATTTGCCGACATTCCTGTCTCTCGCCACCTGAAAATCAAAATGGATGCCGCGTCCGAGGCAATCACACTCCAGGCATCCCCGGAGGGTTAAAATTCAACAAATTATTGTAACATATTTGTTCATTTTAGAAAAAGCAGTATTTTTGCAAATAAATATTAATCTAAGCTATAATGAATATTACTGTAAAAGAAGTTATTACGACCTCGGAACTTAAAAAGTTCGTCAAATTTCCAGCCAGGCTGTACAGGGACAGCCCGTATTGGGTACCGCCTCTGATCTTTGACGAGATGCAGAATCTCAGGAAGGACAAAAATCCCTCGTTTGAGTACTGTGAAGCGCGGTACTGGCTTGCGTACAGGTCGAATGAGATAGTCGGGAGAGTTGCCGCAATAATCAATCACAGGGCAAACGAGAAATGGGGATACAAGCATGTCCGTTTCGGGTGGATTGACTTTATCGACGATCTGGAAGTATCGAAAGCCCTGCTGGACGAAGTCGAGAAATGGGGAAGGGAAGCGGGAATGGAAGCCGTCGACGGTCCCCTGGGATTCACCGACATGGACAACGAGGGAATGCTGGTGGACGGGTTCGACAAATTGCCGACAATTGCGAACATCTACAATTTCCCGTACTATCCCGTGCATCTGGAAAAGCATAACTATCTGAAACAGGAGGACTGGCTGCAGTTCAAGTTCAATGCGTCGCAGCCCGTTCCCGAAAAGATGGAGCGCCTGAACAGGCTCGTGATGGAGAAATACAAGCTTCACGTAAAGCATTTCACAAAAGCAAAGCAGATACTGCCCTACGGCAGAAAATTCTTTTACACCCTCAACAGGGCATTCTCGAATCTATACGGCTTTGTCGATTTGACGGACAGGGAAATAGACAAGTACGTGAAACAGTATCTGACATTCATACAGCCGCAGTTCGTGTGCATGGTCTTCGACAGCGGCGACAACGTCGTTGCATTCGGAATAAGCATGCCGAGCCTGTCGAGAGCGTTTCAGAAAGCGAAGGGAAGACTGTTCCCGTTCGGTTTCATCCACATATTCAGGGCAATGAAAAACTATAATCAGATAGATTTATACCTGAACGGAGTGCATCCCGACTGGCAGAAGAAGGGAATCGTCTCGATCTACTATGCCGAAATGAACAAGTCATACATCAGGCATAATGTGAAAGTTGCAATATCGAACCAGCAGCTCGAAAGCAATACCGACGCTATCGCAATGTGGCACAACTACGAAAGCGAGCCGTATATCAGGAGAAGATGCTATAAAAAGCACATTTTATAAAAGATTTGTTTATTTAAAAGACTGCATGTATATTTGCAGGTTATTTTTAAGGTAAAGATATGATAATAGAAGTCTTAAAATCCAAACTGCACAGAGTTACTGTGACCGAAGCGAATCTCAACTATATCGGCAGCGTTACTATCGACGAAGAGTTGATGGATGCGGCAAATCTCATTGAAAACGAAAAGGTAAGCATCGTCAATATCAATAACGGCGAGCGTTTTGAAACTTACGTGATCAGGGGAAAGCGCAACAGCCGCACGATAGGAATCAACGGGCCCGCGGCGCACAGGTGCAAAGTGAACGACATTGTGATAATCATGTCGTATGCGCAGATGGACTTTGAAGAAGCCAGAACATTCAAGCCTGCAGTGGTTTTTCCCGATACAAACACTAATACGCTCGTATAGGTATGCGAAATAAACAGGATATAACAGATTATAAAAAACTCTGGATTGCTTCGTACCTCGCAATGACGGGTAACCGTGCGCAGTGCAATAGACGTAATGTCAGATGGTTATCCGTCATTGCGAGGCACGAAGCAATCCAGAAAGTTCAATTGTTATATGTTATTAATTCCCCTTCCCATAAGATGAATTGTACACACAAAAAGTTAACTGTTATTCTACTCCCGATTGAATCGGAGTCATTCCCGATTGAATCGGAGTCATTCCCGATTGAATCGGAGTCATTCCCGATTGAATCGGAGTCATTCCCGATTGAACCGGAGTCATTCCCGATTGAACCGGAGTCATTCCCGATTGAACCGGAGTCATTCCCGATTGAACCGGAGCCATTCCCGATTGAACCGGAGCCATTCCCGATTGAATCGGAGCCATTCCCGATTGAATCGGAATCATTCCCGATTGAATCGGAGCCATTCCCGATTGAATCGGAATCATTCCCGATTGAATCCGCGTCCTGCGGATTAAAACAGAGCAAAAGTATATTACAAAGCGGTTATTATACATTATGCGAAGATTTAACAGACAGGTTTAAGTCCGGATATCCCAAACTTGAACAGGTATTTACGGCACAGTTATCTGCGCAACAACTGTACAGATGAAACGATGAAGAACAGAAAAATGAGAAAAATAACAACATCCGCAGACAGAAACATATCGCCAGCCAACATCATATACTTTCTGATATTCATGATGCTGGGCGTTCTTGCGCTATGGTACTGTTTCAAAAGCATCAATTTCGATGAATTTATGGAGAATATGAAGTCCGTCAACTACCTTTATATCGGACTTTCGATACTGTTCGGGTTTATTGCCTTTATCATAAGAGCCTTAAGGTGGAATATCCTGATAAATACCCTTGGGCACAGACCGGGCGTTTACGACACATACAATGCCGTTGTAACCGGATATATTGCAAACCTGGCGATTCCCCGAATCGGAGAGATAGCGCGCTGCGCAACGCTGTACAGGACAAACCGCATCCCTGTCAATTCACTGTTCGGGACAGTTGTTACAGAGAGGATTATCGACATGCTTTCGCTGTTTGTAATCATGATTCTGGTTTTCTTTGTCAAGATGGATTTGTTTTCCACTTTCGTGCGCGAAAGAATTCTTTTACCCTGGAAACCCATGTTCGAGAGCCTGTCACTTGCATGGATACTGCTGATTGTCACTGCGGCAGTCATTATGGCGATCGCCGCATGGATAATTTTCAGGCGGATACTGAGAAAGCCTTCGATGCACCGGTTCAGGACGATGCTGACGGGTCTGGCTGACGGTCTGAAAAGCGTGCTGAGAATGAAAAAAAAGCTCGGTTTCATTGCATATACAGTCGCGATATGGTTATGTTACTGGCTAACTTCGTATCTCGTAATGAAAGCCCTGCCTTTGACGTCCGCGCTGACCGCCGCCGACGGACTGCTGCTGATGGTGCTCGGTTCCCTGGGCTGGATTGTCCCCGTACCCGGCGGTTTCGGAACTTTCCACACCCTGATAGCATGGGGATTGATGATGTACGGAATTGATTTTGACAGCGGAGTAATTTTCGCTACCCTGTCCCACGAATCGCAGTTGCTGGTGATGCTATTCTTCGGACTGATTGCACTGGTTTCCGTATCTTTGACAAAAAATAAAATGAATCAAAAATGTTGATAATGAAAAGAACTGTAATATTTATCTGTTTACTGCTGAGCCTGAAAACCATTGACGCCCAAAATTTTGATTTTGGCATTGACGCTCCGAAAACGGTTTCGTGGACATTTTCGTCCGAAAAAACGGGAGACAGCGAGTTCGAACTTGCGTTTAAAGCCAAAATATCTGCCGGATTCTACATGTACGGTCTGGAAAAGACGGAAGGACCTCTTCCTCTCGAGTTTAAGTTCGAAAAAACAGGCGATTACGAACTGACGGGCGAAACGGTTCCGGACAGGGAAAGCAGGGAAAAATTCGACGGGGGATTTGAAGTTAATGTGAAATACTATGAAGGAGAAATTACTTTCAGGCAGAAAGTGAAAATATTCGCTGCAAAGACAGAGGTCAGGGGAACGGTCAGATATCAAGCCTGTTCCGAAGAACAGTGCATTCCGGGAGATTCGGAGTTTCTGTTTAGTCTTGAAGGCGTTGCAGGCAAACCCGCAGCCGGATCTGCAGCCGGATCCGAATCTGCAGCCGCAGTCAAACCCGCTGTTGCCGGAGAAAGCGGTTCCCTGTTGGGATTCTTTATCCTGGCATTTTTTATGGGCTTGCTGGGAGCGCTGACTCCATGCGTTTTCCCGATGATCCCCATGACGGTCAGTTTTTTTATGTCCGGCACGGACAAAAAGGCGGTTATCATTACCAAGGGATTGATTTTCGGACTGTCGATAACGCTGATATACACACTGACGGGACTTGTCGTTGCATTAACTCAGAATGACGCCTTTGCCACGATCCTGTCCACGCACTGGATACCGAACCTGCTGTTCTTCATCCTGTTTATCGCATTTGCGCTTTCGTTTCTGGGACTGTTTGCAATAACGCTGCCTTCGGGACTGGCAAACAGAGCCGACCGGCAAACCGACAGGGGCGGATATCTTGCCTCGTTTTTCCTCGCCGTAACGCTTGCCACAGTATCGTTCTCGTGCACAGGTCCCTTTATCGGGACGCTTCTGGTTCAGTCGGCGCGGGGAGGCGTTGCGCTTGAGCCTGTGCTCGGAATGTTCGGTTTCGGGACAGGACTTGGGCTGCCGTTTGTGGTGTTTGCATTTATCCCTTCGCTGATGAAAAAACTTCCGAAATCGGGAGGCTGGCTCAATGCCGTCAAGGTTGTGTTTGCCTTTGTCATTATGGCTATGAGTTTAAAGTTCCTCGACATTGTGGATAACTACTTTACGCTGGGCATGATAAGCCGCGACGCCGTGATTGCGATATGGATTGTTCTTGCAGTTTTCACGGGACTCTATCTTCTGGGAAAAATAAAGCTCCTGCACGACAGCGACGTGAAGCATGTGGGCATATTCCGGCTGATTCTTGCAATGGCTTCCTTTTCTTTTGCCGTATATCTTGTGCCGGGACTGTTCGGCGCTCCCCTGTCTGCCGTATCGGCATTCATGCCTGCGCCCGAAAAGCAGGTATTCAGCTTCAATTCAGCGAACAGCGCTTCTGTCCGGACAGTTATGAATACGGACAATCTGTGCGGAACGCCAAAGTATTCCGCTTTCCTGAGCCTGCCCGAAGGAATTTCGGGATATTTCGACCTTAGCGAAGGTCTGTCATGCGCGAAAAGGAAAAACAGGCCTGTACTGTTGAGTTTCAAGGGACACAATTGCAGCAACTGCAAGAAAATGGAAAAGGGCGTGTTTCTCGACCGGAGGATAATAAATCTTCTGAACGAAAAATTCATAGTTACGGGCTTATATACCGATGACAGGACGGAACTTCCCGAAAATGAGCATGTGAACGCTCCGAACGGAAGGGTTTTGAAAACCATCGGCGCCGTGAATCTCAATTACGAGACTCTGACTTACGGCTTGAATGCCCAGCCTTATTTCGTTATAACGGACGCTGAGGGAAAGGCGATAACAGACGGCGCCGGATATGAAACCGACGCCGACAGGTTTCTGCAATGGCTGCAGAAGGGACTGGATTTATTCAATAAAAATAACTGATTAATAATTTGACGGGACATGCGTTTATATGCCGAAAATCTGATAAAAAAATATGGTAGCCGCACTGTGGTGAAAGGCGTTTCGATGGACGTCGTGCAGGGTGAAATCGTTGGATTGCTGGGACCGAACGGCGCGGGAAAAACAACTTCGTTCTACATGATTGCAGGACTGATTAAGCCTAACGGCGGCAAGACTTTCCTCGACGATGTCGAGATAACTCACGAACCTGTTTACCGCAGGGCGCAGCGGGGTCTGGGATATCTGGCGCAGGAAGCGTCTGTTTTCAGAAAACTCAGCGTGGAGGACAATCTGAAGGCGGTTCTGGAAATGACGAAACTGTCAAAGAAGGATCAGCATGAACGTCTCGAAGGACTGCTCGAAGAGTTTGGACTGGTCAAAGTCCGCAAAAGTTTCGGAATACAGCTGTCGGGAGGCGAACGCCGCAGATGCGAGATCGCAAGGGCTTTGGCTATAAGCCCCAAATTTATACTCCTCGACGAGCCGTTCGCCGGAGTCGATCCTATTGCCGTGGAAGATATTCAGTCGATAGTACGACGCCTGAAAGATAAGAATATCGGAGTGGTGATCTCCGACCACAATGTCCACGAAACTCTGGCAATAACCGACAGGGCATACCTCCTGTACGAAGGTAATATCCTCAAAACAGGAACTTCCGAAGAACTCGCTTCCGACCCGGAAGTGAAACGAAAATACCTCGGCGAAAATTTCGTGCTGAGACGGTGAGAGATGGAGAGAGTTAAAAACTAAAAGTTAAAAACTAAAAGCGCTGGCGCACGTTGCCGGTAATATCGACAGTATCACAGTGTTGATGTGTCTGTGGCGATTGTAGTGTTAACAAAAATAGCATTCTCTGGTCGTCCATAAACCTTATTTTCACCTAATTTTCTTAACAAACAACCTCAATAGCCCGGAATCACATATACAATTACCTTATTACCGGGAGTATGACAAAATTCCGCATTTCGATTCCCCATCAGTCCGGTTAATTTTTTTTTGAGGTGCTATGAAAAAAAGGCTTACCTTTGTTTATTCCAAATTCCATCTTATGCAACATAGACAATATCAGACAATTGTTGGACAATTCCAGACAAATTACCTGTCCCTTTGTCTACCCTTTTTAAGGGGTACGATTTGGGGTGCAAACTTTGTCTTTTCCTGTCCGTTTTATGTCTTTGTCCCATAACGAAAATTTCAACCAAATTCGCTTTATTTGCTGATCTGCGGCATTTTGTCCTGCTTTTGTCCTGTTTTGTCTGCATAGCATCTTTAGTTAGTAGAGTCACATACACAACATCGAGGCTGTGATATTACCGGTAATGTTGGCTACAGCAATCGTCTTATATAGTTTTCAATTGAATTTCCATTCCGCCCTGTTTTTTACTTTCGTCGGCGGCTTCCATGAAAGCGATGATTTCCAGGGTCTGTTCTACGGGAAACGGCGCTGTTTTCGTGTCGTAAAATTCCGCTATCTTCACAAGCAGGGGACTGTAGCCCTCGTCCCTGTTGAGATGCACGATATTCTTTTCGCCGAACACACTCGCTCCGAAACCGTATTTTCCGTTGCGCGTACCGCGAAACGTTCCGATACGCCCGTCGTTCCAGACGCCGACAACAATATCCGTATTGGGCGAATATGTCCGCCTGACCGATTTGCATCCCGCGCCCATTATGGCAAACAGGATTTCTATGCCGTGAATGCCGTACCAGAACAAATCGGGATGGTGCGGTTCGACAGCGGCGGGTCCGTACGTGTCGGCTCCGGTGATTTTCCCCACCGTCTCCGATACGTTTTCCACTCCCGTGAGATAGCGCAGCGAGGATGACGAAAACATCGGCGCGCCGTATTTGCGGGTGGCTTCGACAATGGCGCAGGCATCGCGGTACGAAGCCGTGAAGGGTTTGTCGATAAACAGCGGTTTGCCTGCCTTCAGGACGGGCATTGCAAGCTCGAGATGCCTGTTTCCGTCGATACAGGTCATCAGGACGGCATCGACCCTGTCGAGCAGTTCCTCTGTCGAGCCGACGATTTCGACGCCTTCCCCCTTCATTTCCTCCGTAATTTGCGGAATACGGTCTTTCCATTCCCGAATCAGCCTTGTACCTTCGGGACATGCCGCACTTACCCTGTAGTTCCTGTATCTGTCTCCCGCGTCCGGAGCGTTGAATAGCTGCGTAAACGCCATGCAGTGACCCGTGTCCAGTCCCAGCATCCCGATACGCTTCCCCGCCGGCGCCGTTTCAGCTGCCGGGCTTGCCGTCATTATGCCGTTACGGCACATCAAGCCCAGTCCTGCAGCAGCCGTCGCCGCCTTCTTTATAAAATTCCTTCTGCCCGCTATCATTCTATCCTTAACTTTTAGTTTTCAGTTTTCAGTTTTTAACTCTTAAGGTATTCTTTCGGGAATTTGTACGGCGCACGGTATTCGGGTATTGCCAGGCGGCTTGCTTCTTTGTCGCCCACGATTTCTTCCTTTACCGGGTCGAACCTGATTGAGCGTCCGAGCTTCATCGACAGCAGGCTCAGCGTTATCGGCAGGTCCACTTTGACATGATATTCGGGATTGCACAGCGGCTGTTTGCCGGTCTTGATGCATTCCAGCCATTCGAGTTCCTGTCCGGGCGACGAAGGGATCGTTTGCGGTGGCGTCTCCATGCCGTCCATTTTGTTGCCTTCGGGGACAAGGATATGCGATGAATAGTCGGTCATCAGCGTGCCGTTCGTGCCGTGGAAATAGATACCCAGCCGGCGTCGTGTGCCGGTTTCGTAACCGACGCCCGTACGGTCGGCATTCTGGAACGCCCATCCGTGACTGTTGACCGAGGAAAACATCCAGCTCATCGTCATTCCCGGATAGCGCCAGAGTATTTCCTGATTGTCGTACGCGTCGCCGTCGTCCTTCAGCACAAAGCGTCCTCCGGTCGAAGTGATTTCCGTGGGACAGTCCAGGTTCAGAGCCCAGATCGGCAGGTCGGTGATATGCGGAGCCATACCGGGCGTCCATCCGCCGCTGAAATCCATCCAGAAATCGTGGTAGTATGCGTCCTTCACCAGATTCGGATTGAACTGCTGCATCCGCGCCGGTCCTACCCATTCGTTCCAGTCAAGGCCTTCGGGCACGGTGTCGGTATTGAATCCCGATCCGATGCCGTCGGGGGCGCTGTTCATCACGAAGAATGTGCGGACGGTGGAGATATGTCCGAGATTTCCGGAACGGACAAGCTCGACCATGCGGCGGTAGTGATCGGTTGCGTGGATTTGCGTTCCCACCTGGCAAATGACCTTGTGACGGCGAACGGCGTTACGGATTGCCAGACTTTCGCCGGGGTACATGCTCATCGGTTTCTGCAGGTAAATGTGTTTTCCCGCCTTTGCCGCGTCGATAGCCTGGATGGCGTGCCAGTGCGCCGGCGTTGCAATGATAACAGCGTCGAGTCCGCTGTGATTAAGCAGATCGCGGTGGTTGCCATAGCCTTTGCAGTCCCTGAAACGGTTCAGCACCACGTCAAGACGCGCTTTCCAGACGTCCGCGGCGGCGGTAAGCGCTACACTGCCGCTGGAAACACATGCGTTAAGGTTTTCCGTTCCCATGCTTCCACAACCAATGAAGCCAAGGTTGATTTTGTCGCTGGGAGCCACATGTCCCAGTCCTGCAATCGCTGAGGACTTGACAATAAACGGCGCCACAATTGCCGTAGCAGCCGTTGTCTTTAAAAATTCTCTTCTTGAATACATATCGTTTATATTTAATTTATGATTATTTTCCGTTTTGTTTCAGGTGATAGAAAGTTAATATATGACCTCCATCTTCAAGCACTGCCATTGCCGAACTGTTAAGCGGCGGCTTGTTTTTTACATAGTTGTAACCTCCAATATCCATAGCCCCAACGATATATTTACTGTTTACGAACATGGGCGTATCTACACTGGCATAATCAAGATTATTATGATAGAAATAATACTTGTCAGAAGTATTGTCATACACAAAAGTCGCAGATTTCCCTTCGTTAACCATACGTCCAATCCAGACCTGATTCACTTTAAACGGAGTATCGGTAAAGTAATTATAATTGCTTGATTCTGTAGTCTCGGCAAACTCATCAACATCTCTCCTGAGCCTTTCCGGCAGCGCTTTTTGTTCAAAATCAAATAAAACTCCGCCGGTAAAATCTCCTTCATTTGAGAATGAATAAACGGTATCGC
>JAIRZR010000283.1 GCA_031267155.1 Prevotellaceae bacterium
CCAGACGAGCAGCATGACAGCGCCCGCGCTCTGGCTTTTGAACAGCATGGACAGCCCCGCCAGCACGGCAAACAGGATGCCTGCCACAAGGATGTGCAGCACGCCGGCAAGCAGCTTGAACCAGCAGAACTGCATTGTTTTCCGGTAAACTTCGCCTGCTTTCATGACCCGGCTTCCACTTTGGTTCCACATTCGTTACAGAAGCGGCTGTTTGGAGGCACTTCGGCGCCACACTGCGGACAGAACCGCTTTGCCTGTGCCAGACGGGTTCCGCAGTCGCGACAGAAAGCCGCTCCTTCGGGGTTGCCGGCGCCACATTCGGGGCACCGGCGGGCTTCTTCGGCCTGTTCCGACTTTTTTTTCGCATCGGCTTCGTCGCCGGCGGCCTTGATGCGTCGTTCCGTTCCGGCAATTCTTTGGAATGGAAAATCAGTAAAGCAGCCCCCAACTTTCAATTATACTGCGCACGGGCTAAAATTGTGAGATTACCGGGTGAGCGACGCTATCCAATAAGGCTCCTGCCACGTGCCTTATAAGGTCCCTGTCACGTACCTTATAAGGTCCCTGCTGCTAACCTTATAAGGTACGTGTGGCCGACCTTGTAAGGTCAGCGTCGCTTCACTACACATCTCACAATTTTAGCCCGAGCGAAGTATAAACACACTATCTTTGCAGACCAAACTTTGGTCTGTAAAATGAGCGGCATGAAAGGAAAATTTCGTTCGGATTCTATTTATATGTATATTTGCAGAAAAATAGAATCGAAATGAACTATCTGCAGTTTAGAAACCGCTTTTACGAATTGGGCTGTTTTCCGGTTCATCAGGTCTATGCGTGGCAACCGGCGTTTGACAAGAGCAACCTGACCCGCTGGGTAAAAACGGATTTGCTGCTCAAATTAAGGAATGGCTGGTATGCTTTTCCCGAGTACCTGAAGCAGCCGGACTTTGCATATTATGTTTCCAACCGGATTTACCGCCCGTCGTACATCAGCCTGCATACGGCGCTGGCTTTTTACGGGATGATACCCGAAGCTGTCATACGGATTTCGGCGGTGGGAACATTGAAGAAAGCAACATTCGAAAATGCTTTCGGTACGTTCGTCTATCAAAAAATAGTTTCCGGCTTGATGTTCGGTTACGATGTCAAACCTTTGCCGGGCGGTCGTACCCTGCTGTTCGCTCAACCCGAAAAAGCGCTGCTCGACTTGCTCTACCTCTATCCGTTCTACAATACTCCGCAGGAAATGGAAGAACTGCGGCTGGATGAGGATTTTATGCAACAGGATTTGAAGGTGGAACAATTCGGAGAATACGCCGGCCGTTTTCAATCCAAAGCGTTAAGCAAACGGGTTAAATTGCTGCTGAAAGTGCATGGTTTATATTAATTGATATGGTACATCCGGAACAGATACAGTCGTTTTTCCCGGCGCAGATACGGAACAGTCCGGCGCACCGCAAATACATGTTGAAAGAATATATCCAGTTGATGATTCTGGATTATTTGTCGAACACTCCGTTTGTCAGGAAAATTGTTTTTATCGGCGGAACCGGTTTGCGCCTGGTCAAAGGCATAGACCGCTTTTCGGAGGACCTGGATTTCGACTGCAAGCAGTTATCGGAAACCGGTTTCGCGGAAATGGCGGATGGTGTACTGGCTTTCCTGCAATCTTCCGGATGGCGGGTTGAAGCGCGTGAGAAAGCAGGCAGCAAGCTGAAAGCATTCCGGAAAAACATTTACTTTCCTGAATTACTGTTTGAACTGGGATTGTCGGGATACAGGGAAGAACGCTTCCTGATAAAGCTTGAAGGTCAGGACCAGGGTGTGGAATACGCTGCGGTAATGGCGAACATCAGGGGCTGCGGTTTTTTCTTTCCTTTCCCTGTTCCGCCGGACGATGTGCTGTGTGCCATGAAACTGTCGGCGTTGTTGTCCCGCCGGAAAGGGCGCGATTTTTATGATGCGATGTTTCTACTGGCGCAAACAAAACCCAATTATGCTTACCTGACGCAAAAATGGAACATCCGCAACTGGACAGAACTGAAAGAGGCATTGCTTAAAACCCTCGAAAAGGTGGATTTGAAAAAGAAGTCACAGGATTTTGAACATCTACTGTTTCATGGCAACAGCAGTAAAATATTGTTATTCGGGGAATTTATAGAAGAATTAAAATTTGAAAGTTGAAAAGTTGCATGTGCGGTATGAAAATCTAATGGCTCTACAACGTTTTGTGTGGGTATTAAGCCCGAACCGCGTCGAGGGTGTCTCAAAAGGAGCGAGTGTCGCTATCCCGGTAATCTCACATTTTTAGCCCGTGTGCAGTATAATACCCACACAAAACGTTATAGAACCACTTTTATCAATATCCGAATACTTCAAATTCCATTAAGTTTATGTAAGTATTCGTTTTTGAATTGACGAAAACTATTGCAATATACTGACATGAAGGAACAGAAGGAAAATTTACGGTAAAATCTGCCCCTCCCGTGTATTGGACACGAGCTGCCGGCTCGCCCCAGGAAGCGTCCGGAGCGGCGGGAGTTATCGGAGTATCGCTCAAATAAATCTCAATATTGTTCCAATAACGCCAAGCCGCATTGCCCGGAGGATACATGATAAGATGATGAACAGACAAAGGCTGTTTCATATCAACAACCATACATTGAGGCAATGGAGAGCCTGTGTTCGAATGCCAGCCGGTGGCTATATTGCCGTCGAATATGAGCGCCGGCTGACCGCCGCCGCCGTCGCCCCAGTTATGGTTACCTCCTTTGGCCGCAGCTGTCCATTCCGTTCTCGGATACTTGTAGAAGAATGAAGTTTCGTAAACTGTCCATTCCTTTTCGACATAATCGACACCTTTTGGCGGCAGGAATACCGAACGGTATTCGATCAGAGTACCGGGTTTGGCGTTGGGACAGTTCGACGTCATTTCGCCAGGCAACGCTCGCACAATCCTCGTCTCGTTCGAAGAACTTGTGTAGCGCACTTCGGAATAAGCCAGATCGGTAGTCCTCGAGCTCCATGTAACTGTTCCGTTGTAGTTGTCGTCGCGCAGTGCGCTTTCAACAGTGCGGTCTGCCGTACCGACAACATAGTTTTCGCCATAAGCCGCACCGCTCACTTCGGAAGGAATGGAAGCATTACCATCCGTGTCGAAAGTCTTTACGTAGAACGTATAAGTATTCTCGTCGGCGACCGGAATGTCAACGACAACCGTATCGCCTGCCGGAATACTGTTGATTTTGAGCGTATCCAGATAATTATTCCAGTAAATCTCCGCCCGCTCAATACTTGGGTCTTTAGCTTTCAGCCATGTAAGCCGGAGCCTGTTATATCCCGCATGCACTTTCAGCGAATCGGGTTTCTGTGGATATGTCAGTCCGTTGGGAACAAGAAATTCCTTATACGTGTTGTCCATATCAGTGCAGGAGAAAAAATATCCCGCTGCAAACATCATTATTATAAAGTATGTTACCTTTTTCATTTCAATAAATGTTTTAATCGTGAATAATCAATCCTTCAACTGTCCCCAGAAAGTAAATTCGGCGACAATGATCTGTCCCTGCGTCGCTTCGGTGCCGTACGTGGTATAGGACGATGTAAATTTCAGGCGCAGATGCGTTACCGTCATATACGGATCCTGAGCGTTATCGGTAGGAGTCAGTTCAAATTCCGTTCTGTTGTACCAGTAATCCCTGTCTTCGTCGGTAATCGGACCCACCTCGCGTCCTTCACCGTATCCCGAAGGTTTGAACTGCTCAAATTCGCCCAGCAGATGCCAGCTTTCCCAGCTGCCGTCGGGATTTGGATTGTCGCTGCCCCACAGTTCAAATGTACGTGGACCCGAACCTGAATATAACTCATAATTCGCACGTGGCCATTTCTGGATACGGCTGATAGACATCCTGTGTCCAAGGTCAATAGTAACCCATTGAGGCATTGGAGAACTGAACGCTGATGCATAAATAGCGCTGTTTGTAGCTTCTACTCCGTTCCATAAGTTTTCCATACGATAATTATTACTACCTTCTGCCGAACTGAACCAATCGGTAGGAAGTGCTGCGTTACGAAACTCTGTTTTCGGCAATTTGATTTCCTCGAGAGGCGTCAGCGTCCTGTAAACCGTATCCGAGGTGTTGCCCCAGCGGTCGCGTACATATACGGCAAAATCCATAGCTTTTGGAGCCAGTCCCCGTCGCGAAAATTTCCTTGCAGCCGATTCCGTATGGAAAGTCTGCATCTGAATCCACTGCCGTTTTTCGCCTGATGTGAAGAGCGTATCGCTCAGCAGTACCAGTGCAAGATTGGCATTCGAATGATTTTCCTCCAATGACACGATTACCCCTCCGAAACCTTCTTCGATATCAAACGTAACAGTTTGAACAGGCGGCACGAGCGGATTGATTGATACAGTCACCGGTTCCGAAAGTTTTTCGTTCACCCCCACGCTGTAGAGCAAGACTTCCTGCGGTGCAGTGCTTCCGAAACCTTCCACGACTAAAGTATCCGTATATTTCGAGGCTTTGGACTCGCAGATTTCTCCGTTGCGCGTATAAACCACTTTCACACCCAGCAGATTTTTATCTATGGGAATACTGTATTTGATCACTGCTCCTCCGGGGTTATTTGTCACCTTCTCAAGAGTAACCGGGGCAGGAGCAGGCGCCGAATCATCAATATGATCAAGACGCCCTTCCTCTTTGCAGCCCGAAATATACATCATGGCTGCAATCATAACAAACATAAATATTTTTCTTTTCATATTTCTATAATATTTTGACTATTTCTTAATGACTTTTAGTTTTTAACTCTCAAAATTACCACCCTATATTCTGTACAAGATTGGGATTCTGTTCAATCAGTGAAGTTGCTATGGGCCAAAAATAGTCCTTCAATGCAAATTTCTGATCGGCAAGCATCAGTTTCTGATAATAGTCCTCCGGACGTACTGCCGTAACTTTAAAACCATAGACGCCTTTTTCATATTCGGCGGCAACTTCTTTCCAGCGGCGCAAATCCCAGAATCTCTGACCTTCAAACGAAAGTTCAATCAGGCGTTCACGGTGGATTATTTCTCTCATGCCTGCCTGAGTGTTGTATTTCCCCGGCGTATCGCTGTAATCATCCCAAGCCTTTTTCACTCCGGGCAAGCCTGCACGGGAACGTACCAAATCAATATACCGGAACATATCGCTGCCGTGCGCTCCGTCTGGCCCTTCCGATTCGTTGACTGCTTCGGCATAAAGCAGGTACAAATCCGCCAGACGCAGCATGGGCCAGGGATATTGAATACAGGAATAGCCTGTTGCCGAAGTTTGCCGGTTTTCATAATGAACAAGTTTTTTTGTATAGTAACCTGTAACCGGTCCCCAGTCATAGCCTATTTTACGTTGCGCTCCTCCTGCCCTGCAGGCAACCCAGAACAAATCACCCGGAAGGGGATCGTTCACTTCCGCTTTCTGTCCATACCATATTCCCCCGTCGAAACCCAGCCATGCATAGAAGCGAGGCTCGCGGTCGAAATTCAGATTGACGGTCGTGTAATCTCTGCGAATATACCAGCGTTCAGAATCTCCTCCACTGCGAAATGAATACGGATCAATGGTATTCCATGCCAGATCATTTTCGATTGGAATACCGTGATTAGTATGGAACATTTCTACGATTTTCAATGGAGGCTGAATATGTCCCCGCAGCCCGGGCATGTCAGGATAGTCATTCGCCTGAAGATTCGGTGACGAACATCTTTGAAGTCTCTCATTGGCGCTTAGGGGAGTATGAGTGTTTGTCCAGATGATTTCGTCGTTCCACTTTTCGGTAATCGCATTTCTGAGATCCAGTTCCCTCATTATGGTGTCGCTGAGGTTTACTCTGCTCTGATGCCTGAACAGTTTCATACTCGCTTCGTCGCATATCCTGATAGCCTCGCTACAGGCAATTACTGCAGAATCCCACCTTGCTTTCGCCTCTTCGGCTGTTTTTGTCGCGAACAGTCGCGTACCGTCCCGGTTTGCCAGAGTAACCTGCTGATCATTGTTATTGAACAGGGGACTTGCTGCAAAGACGGCAATCTTCGCCTTCATGGCTGCAGCTACGGGCTTCGTGATTCTTCCCAGTTCGTCCCTGCTCTGCACCTTCAGGGGCAGGTCGAGAATAGCCTCGTCAAGCAACTGAAGGACATAGTCGAAACATTCGTCTATAGGGTCGCGTGAAACCCGTACTTCATCAACGCTTGCATAAATGGGAAGATTTTCCCTGATAATGGGAATAGGACCCCATTTGCGCATTAAATGAAAATGATACCATGCTTTCAGGAATTTGGCTTCCGCTATCCACTGAAGCCGTTCCCATTCGGGCAAATCGGGAACTGTTCCAATCTCTTCGATTAAAATGTTACAGCATCTGATTCCCTGATAGATGCCATCCCAGTCGTTCAAATATAAAGAGCTCGCACTCTGGAATCCACGGGCGATGTTAAACAGAACGCCTGTCCAATCGCCAGTACTTTCCCTGCGGTCATATATGCTCCACAATTCATCGCCGGTCATCATTCCGAAGTCTCCGTCAAGACTTCCTTCCAGGGGCATAAATCCATAGCAGGTATATAAATAGCTTATGGCTGTGGAACGCAGGGAGAAGGCGGTTTCCAGCGAAGGCAAACCGTCGTCCGGCACTATGTCGAGATAGTTGTTGCAGGCGGTAAACGCCATTAAACATGCAATTGCGCATGTTTGCAGTTTTACTTTCAAATTTCTTACTGTTTTCATAACAATTATTAATTAAATGTCAGATTAATACCAATATTAAATACCCTCTGAATGGGATAGCCCAGTCCGTTTCCTGCCATTTCCGCATCCCAGAGTTTGAATTTGCTGAACAGCAGCAGATTTGTTCCGCTGAGGTAAAACCTTAACTGATCAACATGCAGTTTTTGCTGCCATTTTCCCGAAACGGTATATCCTATTTCAGCCTGTTTGAGCCTCAGGAATGAGCCGTCGCGCATGAACCATGTGCTTG
>JAIRZR010000309.1 GCA_031267155.1 Prevotellaceae bacterium
GAAGGAAGGATTGCAGGCTCGGAAACGCTGCCGGACAGTCCGATGTACACGCCCGTAACGCCGGAACACCCGAACATGTATTCGCCCGAAGAGATTCAGGACATGATTATCAGACACCGTGAATCGGGTGAACTCGAAAGGCTCACGAAAGGCTTCGACGAAAAGCGTAAAACGGAAATCAAGGGCAAATAATGAGAATAAAGTCTTTGGAGACTTTAAAGTCTTTAAAAGGAAAAAGAAATAATTATTAAAAGACAATGAAAAGTATATTGAAATACATGTTAATGGCGCTGCTGGCGGGATATGCATTTGCAGCGTGCAGCAAGGATGACAAAAGTGAGCCGTCCAAAAGCGCAGCCTGCGAAATCGTATCGTTCAGCGTGAACGGCGACGAGTGGACGATCGAAGGCGGGAATATTACCCGTACCTATCCGGCGGCAACGGCTGAAACAGCCCTCACGCCGCTTATTACCCTCTCGCCCGGAGCAGAGGTGGATCCGCCGGCAAACAGGGCGCAGAATTTCTTCGCGGCGGAAGGCGTCGCATACACCGTGACGGCAGAGGACGGAAAAACAACGAAAACGTACACCGCAAAGGCGACGAAAGAGCTTCCGCCCGTTGACCCGGTAACCGGACTTACCGAAGACATTCAGGACTTAGTCCCGCAGGAAATCATCAGCACGATGAAGGATCTGGGACAGGAAATTAACGGAGGCAATACGCCGCCGACAGTCGAGGGGACTTATGAACTGAAGCCTCTTATTTTGAAAGGATCGAACATTGACAGTGACAGGATTGGAAGTTCGTATCTCACCACTTATATTACGTTTTCCGAGCAGGATAACGGCAGTTTGACGCTGAAAGCGAAAGAAACGCAGGGAACGAGAACTGCAACAGGCACGGGAGCATTTATTGTCGGGGAAGGCAACCGGTTTTCCGTATTTATCTATTTTACAAACTACCGCACGGACATTAACACAAGCTTCAAAACGGTTGGAGTCTATTCGGGAACTGTTTCGCCGGATGGAATCATAGACTGTACGACTTCGCTCTTCATGCTCGACGATGGCGGAGACCCGGAGGACGGGCTGATCGAAAACGGGGATGGCAGGGTATTATGGGACAGCGACGGGCTTGCGGAAAGAGTGGAGCCGCCGGTACAGGAACAGTCTGTAATAAAACCGGGACGTGTCAACCTTATGAACTCGGCCGATAAAAAGTTAAGAGTTAAGAACTAAGAGTTAAGAACTAAGAGTTAAGAGTTGGGCGCGATGCGGGCTGGTGAGACTTTGAAAGACTTCTGCGGTAAATCAACCGAAAAGTCCCCGAAGTCCCCCCAAGTCCCAAAAGTCCCCAAAAGAAGAAAATAAAGTAATAAAGTAATTATAAAAAACAATGAAAAGTATATTGAAATACATGTTAATGGCGCTGCTGGCGGGATTCATATCCGCAGCGTGCAGCAAGGACGACGATGAGGGCGACAGTATGCCCGAAAACACCGTGATCTACGACGGAAAAAGCTACAGCGCCGTATCGGCGGGACTGATAGACTACGGCGACTACTACAAAAACGGAACATACTATTACTCCGTATTCGTCAATCTCGAGGAGGGCTACTATGTAGCGGTTGAGATTCTTTCGGACAGTCCGGCTTTTCCCGAAGGAAAGAAATCCTACACATACAGCGATTCGCGCAGTGCGGGAAATCTGGACAGAATACTGTTCAACATTGAAGGCAAAAGCACCCCCGCGGAAAGCTGGATAAAATCCGGCTCGGCAACAGCGACGAAAAACGGAAGCAATATCGAAATAAGTTTCAGTATTGTAACAGTGGACGGAAAGACTATGTCGGGACACTATAAGGGAATTAACGATCCGGAATCGGCAGGAAGATGAGAGGAGTTAAGAGGAGTTAAGAACTAAGAACTAAGAGTTAAGAGTTGGGCGCGATGCGGGCTGGCGAGACTTTGAAAGGCTTCTGCGGTAAATCAACCGGAAAGTCCCCGAAGTCCCCCCAAGTCCCAAAAGTCCCAGAAAGGAAAAGAAATAATAAATAAAATTAATAAAAATTACAATGAAGAAAGTATTAAGTACACTAATGATTATCTGTATCGTCCTGTTTGCGGGATGCGATACGGGAGGCGGGGGTTCCGGCGACAGTACGGATCCCTTCGGCGGAGGCGGTGGAGGTGGAGGTACTACCACCGGAAACCTCACGGGAACATGGACTACGATCAGCGCAACGGGAACGGTGGGATATTCCAACGCCTCGCTGGCAACCACAGTCAACAACAATATGACGGGCTACCAGCTGGACGATGTTATTACACTTACGTTCAATGCTGACAAAACCTTCACGATGTCGGTTTTAGGAGATCCGTCCGACAGCGGAAAGTATTCGATGAGCGGAAATACCCTGACAATGACAAACACGCAGAACACAAGCGTTAGCCTGAACCTGACAGTCAGCGAAAAGGAGTTTACGTGCAACGCCTCCGGTACGCCCTTCGCCAACATTGTGGCATGGATTCTCGGCGAGTACGTGCTCACGCAAAACGGATATCAGGGCATGAGCGAAAGCGGCATCAGTGTTACATCCGCCAATTTAACTCTTAAATTTGAAAAGAAATAAAGCAATGAAAAAGGTATTAAGTTATTTAATGATTGCAGCAGTGGCTGTTCTGATATGCGCCTCATGCAGCAAGGACGGGGACGACGGAAACATAGACACCCTGGACGAGCTTTACAGGTCTAAAAACATTGTCAAATACGGTGAAAAGGACTATTCCGTGACATCATCCAGGCTGATGGATTATGGGGATACGTACAAAAACGGAACGTACAGCTACGGAATACAGTTCATACTCGACGGAAGCGACAGCAAATTTGTGGAAATTGACATCCTGCTTGCCGGCGCCGCATTCCCCGAAGGAGCCAAAATATACAACTTCAGCGTTTCGCATGCTGCCGGCACAATGGACGCCTTCTTTTACAGGATAGGCGAAGACGTTTCGGAAAAAGACGGAGACCTGATGGGTGGCTCGGCTACAGTAACGAAAACCGGCAATACCTGCGAAATCAGTTTCAGTGCAACGACGCCCGACGGTAAAAAATTCTCGGGGTATTACAGGGGAACAATTAAATGAATGATTAATAAAGCAATGAAAAAGGTATTAAGTTATTTAATGATTGCAGCAGTGGCTGTTCTGATATGCGCCTCATGCAGCAAGGACAGTGAGGATCCCGACGATAAAAAGCCGGACATACCGGACGAACCTGTCGTCGAAATCGAAATCGAAAACGCAGCGGCTCTAAGCCAGAATGTTTTTGCCGACGCCGTCGCCGGAGACACGCTGAAACTCAAGGCCGCCGCGGCATGGACTTCGGAAATCACCGAAACGACCGCCGCACGCGGAAGCGCTCCCGAATGGATTTCAGTCAGTCCCGCAAGCGGTAACGCCGGGAATTACAAAATCGCTGTAATCCTCGAAGAAAACCGGACGGGAAACGACCGCTCGGCGAAAATCACAATCTCCTCCGAAAACGAACAGAAGGAGATCAGTATCACACAGAGAGGCACTACCGCCGATGGAAATTCATACGAAAAACAGTATGACATATATATCGGGGGACATAGCCCAACAGGCATGGATGACGAGGTCTACTCCAACTCCTCCTACATTAAAAACGGGGAAAAGAAATCCGTTTTTGGTGAGAGTGTTATTAACCGTTGGATTACCGATTTTGCCGTAACGGGCGACGATGTGCATTTTGCAGTAAAAGTACTCGACAAGGACGGTTACTATGTTAAAAATGGTGAAGCGACAAAACTTCCCTTATACGGAAGCCGTGAGGTATATCCCGATGGCATGTGCGTCAAGGGTACGGATGTGTATATCGGAGGGCATGCGGAATATTCCGACACCCCATGGAACAGAGGAATGTACTGGAAAAACAATGTCCCCCACATGATGAACTCCGGTCGTGTATCAGCCGATGATCTTGCGTCCGGCAGTAAAATCGCAGTCGCGGACAATGATGACGTATATTTATTGGGAAGCATATATACCAGCAGAAGCCAACTCCTTAAAAGAGGATACTGGAAAAACGGAGAGTTTACCGACCTGTTTGGTGGATTTTCCAGCATTAGGTTGAATGATATTTGCATATCGGGACAGGATGTGTATATAGTCGGCACGGTAAATGCAAATGATGAGAGTCGTGCGGCATACTGGAAAAACGGTGAACTGCTCATACTGACTGACAGTCGCAGCGGAGCCTACAGTATTGCCGTTTCGGGAAACGATGTATATATATCAGGATTTGATTCCGGCGGTTCCGGGTACTGGAAAAACGGTGAATTTACACGTTTCTCGGGTACCAAAGGCATAGCTCAAAGCATTTCGGTAGTTGATAATGATGTGTATGTTATGGTAACGGATTACTATTATCAGAGTACAGCCGGCATTTTCAAAAACGGCGTGAGAATAGAGTCCCGCAATATAAGCGAGAGTACGAAACGTATCATTGTAGTTCCCCACAGTCCCTCACGGACATGGTAATAAAGCATTAAATGTAGTATTTATTTAAAATAATTAAAATTATGGCAACAGTATTGCACAAAATCAGGGCATTTCTATACGACAATCCCCTGACCAAAGAGAACCCGAACGATCTGATCGCACGGGTAAGTTCCGAACGTTCGCTTGGCGTGACCGACGTCTGCGATACAGCGGTATCACGCGGCGGCTCCGATATTTCCGCTTCCGCGATGAACCACGCAGTCGATCTGTGGCTCAGGGAAATGAGCTACCAGCTATGCGACGGCTATTCGGTCAACACGGGCTGGTTCACCGCCGCCCCCCATATCCACGGGACATTCGACAGCCCGATGGAGAAGTTCAACCCTGAAAAGCATACGCTTCTGTTCGAATTTCATCAGGGCGCAACTCTCCGCAAAGAACTGGAATCGGTTACTGTCGAAATCATGGGACCGGCGCCCGCCGTCAGCGTGATAGCGCAGGTCGTGGACGTGAAAACCGGGAGCGTGAGCGACGTTCTGACCCCCGACCGCAACCTGATCATCACGGGCACCCGGATCAAAGTCTCCGGCGAACGCGAGGAGAACGGCATCTACTTTTTCGACGTAAACGGTACACAGTATCCCGTCGACCCCTCCGACATCGTAACGAACAACCCTTCGGAGGTGGTGATTGTCATTCCGCAGCTTCCCGCCGGCGCCTGCACGCTGCAGATCGTAACGCAGTACAGCGGCAGTGTTCTGCTGAAGGAACCGCGTACAGTGGTATTCGACAAAACGCTTACCGTCGGATGAGGCTCTTAAAGCCCGATAAGAACATCTCTTATCGGGCGATAAGAAGGTCTCTTATCGGGCGATAAGAACAGCTCTTATCGAGCGATAAGAAAGACCAAGGTTCTTTGACATATTGAAAATTGAAAACTCAGCGATTTATTACTGCTGCAGGGGCAAGGCATGCCTTGCCCCTGCAATCGTCGCCTGCAGGAGATGGATACATGCGTCGACACAATCCGAAGGATTGAATATGAATAACCTCCAATGAAGCGAAGCGATTGAGGGTGACAGCGACGGGGTACGACGTGTGACGGACGGGTACGACAGGTGACGCCGTAAGGCGTCCAATATGGATAACCTCGAACAAGCCGCAGGCGCAGTTCGGGGACAGAGCCATCTCTACCAGAACTGCGTAGCAGTTCAACTCCATACGGAGTTGTGTCGGAGAGATATACGTACCCCCGAGCTGCGCTTCGCTTGCACGGGGTTATCCACATCAGACGCCTACGGCGTCAAGAGGAGGGATATACATGCGTCGACACAATCCGAAGGATTGAATATGAATAACCCCCAATGAAGCGAAGCGATTGGGGGGGTGACAGCGACGGGGTACGACGGGTGACGGATGACGGACGGGTACGACGGGTGACAGACGGGTACGACAGGTGACAGACGGGTACGACAGGTGACGGCGACGGGGTACGACGGATGACGGATGACGGGTGACGGACGGGGTACGACGGGTACGACAGGTGACGATGGAGACCAGCCGCCGGAAGATCCGGGAAGCTCTGAAAGAGCGTAATCAATAGCGTAGGGCAACGCCCTACGTACAGGACGCACATCCATTAAGCCCTGAAAGGGCGCAATCAAATGAAACAAGCCGGATTACGCCCCGCTGGGGCTTGCTGACAGACGAGGTGTTTCCTGCACAGGGCGTTGCCCTGTGCTAATGATGTCGCTCTTTCAGAGCTTTTTAGAGCCTTCGCCTGACGTACCGCAGGGGCAAGGCATGCCTTGCCCCTGCAATCGTCGCCTGCAGGAGATGGATATATACATCGACACAATCCGAAAGATTCAATCAGGGACTTTATATTTATTTAAAGTTATAATAAAAAAATTCTTGTGGGTCATCCCCTTACCGGGGGGTGCCCCTTGCGATCGCCCTGATCCACAGGGCGACCGCAAGGGTTGCTCCTGCACCAGTCGTCGAAATGATTGCTGCCACCGTCGTCCCACACCGTCGTCCTCAATGGTAAAAATGGATATTTTTGAAGAAAAAATGCAGTTTCGGAAAAATGTATTATATTTGCGCGATTATTTGATGGAACTATATATAAGATAAAAATTAAAACAATGAGGGCAACTCAAAAGCATAAGGCAACATCTGAAAGGCGGATTATTAATGAATTAATCATTGGTGTATTGTTTTGCAGTCTTGTTATATCTCCTGTTTCCAGTCATTTGATGCCATTATACTGGCTACTCCCCTTATATAAGGAAACAAATTACAATGAAGAAGCGCTTAATCCAGCACAACAAATATTTGATAAGGAAATTAAAGTACTTTCCCATGTCGGTGCAATAAAAAATGCAATGAGAAAGCCGACAAACGGGATTAAGGAAATATTATACGATTCCGACAATGATAGCGGAATAGATCTCGAACCTCTAACAACAGGAAAACAAACAGGGCGCGATAAGTTTTCGGATATTGCTCCGAAAGCCTTCGCGCCTCCGTAGCTGCGAGTATTTCCAAGGTGAATATTCTCGTTCCCTGTGGAAATTATTCGGGTATCGTTCAGTGGAAATTAGAACGAAATAAATGAATATTAATATTTTTAGTCTGCTTAAAGGAAGTAGACACTAAACTCAAATGAGAATGAAAAAATTATTTGCTATAGCAATTTTACTTGTTGCAAGTTGCTTTCTGATATCTTGTCAGGATGAAGATCCAGTAATGGAAAATGAAAGCACGGAATATATTGATAAGCAAGATGGCAGCATTGATCTTGGAAGTTCTTCACAATCGAGACATCAATCGAATATGTGGAAGTAACCCAGAATAAGGTAAGTGGAAATTGGTGAAAAAAAGTTAGACAGAAGATTCAAAACTGTGTCAAAACACAAATCAAAATGTTTCTCGCAATTGTAATTGCCTCTTCGCTACGTCGAGTGCATTATTCTGTAGGGGTAAGGTATGCCCCTACAATTGTCGCCTGAAGGAGATATGGATATATGCATCGGTACAATCCGAAGGATTGAATATGGATAACCCCCCCCTGGGGGTTATTCACATTTAATCCTTCGGGTTTGGGATACAGCATTTAAAACGCCCACCTTCGCCTGCAGGAAATGGATATATGCGTCGACACAATCCGAAGGATTGAATATGAATAACCCCCAATGAAGCGGAGCGATTGGGGGTGACTTAGAGTTAAGAACTAAAAGTGCTGGCGCGCGATTGGGGGTGCGCAGCTAATTTTCAATTTTCAATGTAAGGAAATACTTTTTGTATTTATTTATAATTAATATTTTGGGTAATCCCCCTTTTTAACCGAAGGGGGGAACCCTTCATGTAATCAGGAGTTTTGCAGGGCATCTTGCAGTGGTAAATATCACTGTATAGCTATATTATTGCCCTTTTGGAGTTAAAAGTTAAAGGTTATTAAAATATTTGTAATATGAAACTAAAAGAAATAATATTATTGACATGTCTGCTGTTGCCGTGCTTACCGGTAGCGGCGCAGGACAACCTGCTATCGTCCGGCTACAGTTATCGGCGATATACCACGCAGGACGGGCTTCCCTGCATGATTATGCAGTGCATATTCAAGGACAACAGGGGCTTCCTCTGGCAGGGAACGTTCAAGGGCGCATCACGGTTTGACGGCTTCGACTTCGAGCCGTACGCATCGGACATGTTTTCCCATTTTGACAGAATCGAGGAAGTAAACGGGGAAATCCGCTTCTTCTGCGACGGGGAAATGCAGTATTCCGAAACGGGGAAACACATCATCCTGTCGGACAGCATGTACATGCATCCTCACAATTCATATCTGCTGCCCGCAAACCACTATATCTATCAGAACCGTAACGGGAAAAAGTATTTTGTACGGCTGGAAAACGACAGCATCTCCGAAATCATTGATATCCCGCAGTTGCAGGGTCTGTACAACTGCAAGGTCTATCTCGACCAGCCGCACAATCAACTGTATATCCCCTGCTATC
Source organism: Prevotellaceae bacterium (assembly GCA_031267155.1). GTDB lineage: Bacteria > Bacteroidota > Bacteroidia > Bacteroidales > UBA932 > JAIRLF01. The sequence goes on from JAIRZR010000309.1 coordinate 8,546, forward strand.
GCGAAAAGAGGGTTTACATCCACGATCTCGGGACAAACAGCACGCAGGTCATCGAGAACGTTGTGCTGGAAAGTTTCCTCAAACATTCGCGTCTCGGTCTGCTCGGCATCGGCAACGACGGGATCTACAGGATTTCGAACGGGAAAGCCGAAATGTACGTTCCCCTGAAATTTGAAATGCAGAACAAAACCGCCGTCGAAACCCGCTTCGGGGACGTCTATGTCAAGGACTTTAACAACATCTACCGGATAAGCGGCACGAAGGTCGAACATCTGTATCACAATTTCGCCATCACTATCTGGGATATGGTTTTAGACAATGACGAAAACCTCTGGGTAGCCACCAGTCAGGGGCTTTACAATTTCTTCCACTTCGACTTTAAGGAATATCAGATACGCAAGCACACGGTTCGCGGCATTTCGCAGGACGATGCCGGGACATACTGGATTGCCGGCGATTACGAAGATATCTTTTCGCTCTCCGGCGAGGATTTCAAACAGGTGAAATATCCGTATCAGACAAATTCTTCCTCAGTAAGTTTCATTCGTGTGTTTTCGCACAGGGGTAGAACCTATTTCCTTATCCGCGGAGGAATTCTGATTCACGAAAACGGCCGCTTCCACTGGGCGGAGGCTTCGCGGGAAAACGACTGGTATCAGAATATCGCTGCATACGGGGACAATCTGCTTGTTGCCGTCGTCAATACAGACAAAATTGTAGAAATCACGCCCGAAGGGAAACATGTCAGAACCTGTACCGGAGAGGAATTGCAGCAGTCGGGTTTCATGGGCGTCGCGGCAGACAGGCACAGGCGGATACTTGCCGGCGGCGAGGACGGGATTTCGATTGTCGAAGACAGCTGCGTCAGCCTGCTGAAAAACCGGAATACCGAGGACTCCGATATTGTCTGCGTGGATGCCCGGGACCACATCTTTTCGGCAGCGCGGAAACACCTGAACCTCGTAAAGGGCGATTCCGTCATCACCGTTCACAGTTTCGACAACGACTATATCATGGGTCTTCTGCCCTTCGACATGGACAACATGATTGTCGCAACCCTCAAGGGAATCTACATCTTCAACTCGGCAAAATACTTTGAAACCGGCGAAGTCCAGATGCTTTTCTACAATCAGAATAACGGGATGAACGGTATTGAACCCAAATATTCGGCAATGTTTCTGGATAAAAAGGGACTGGTCTGGATGGTTACGTCCGACAGAATCGTGAGCTTCGACCCGCAGAAACTGCTCCGGCAGGTATCCGCCCCCAGTCTGCTTGTCCGGAACACCGCCGTGTCGCGCGACAATGTCGAGTGGAAGGAGTTTGCCGATATTGCCGGCGCCCGGTTTTCACACAGCAACCGCAACTTCCGCTTCTCGTTTATCGGGCTGTGCTATTCCTCCGTCGAAAACGTCCGCTACCGCTACCGCCTGACGGGTTTCCAGAACGATTGGAGCGAACCCTCAAGGAACCGCGAGGCGACGTTCAACAATCTCCGTCCGGGCAGCTATGTGTTTGAGGTCTATGCGGATTCGGGAACGGACGGCTCGCGCAGCGCCGTGCAGTCGATTCCGTTTACCATCCGTCCCGCCTTCTGGCAGACCTGGTGGTTCTATCTGGCATGTACAGTGATGCTTGCGCTGATCGCAGGATTTTTAGCATACAGCTATCTCGACCGGAAGAACCGCAGGAAAATCACCGCCCTCGAACGCCAGAAACAGCTGAACAGCCTGCAGATACAGTCGATACGCCTCCGCTCGATACCCCATTTCAACGCCAATGTCCTCGCCGGAATCGAATACTATATCATGAACTT
>JAIRZR010000358.1 GCA_031267155.1 Prevotellaceae bacterium
TATATGAAAGGGATGAAATGTAAAAATGAAGATACTGCGTGTCATCCCTGACGGGATTTTGCTGGACAATGAATTGATTTCTACCAATATTTCATCCCTGACGGGATTTTTGATTCCGGTAATGTTATATGCTTTTTGCATTAAACTCTTTAATGGGGGACTAACGGGGTTGTGGTGTGTGTGTTGGACTGTTTCTATTGATATGGATGTCCTACGGACAATTGGACATGGCAATTAAATTTATGAATATAGTAAAGCAATCCAGAGAAGCCTATTAATGTGCTGCTTACGAAAAGCGTCATTGCGAGGGCGCAGCCCGAAGCAATCCAGTGAATAACAGTATTCCGGATTGCTTCGCTTTGTTCGCAATGACGACGTGTGGGGCTTTTTGGACGCTCTCTGCACAATAATGCACAATTGGGGGATGCGTAAGCCTTTAGTCGGCTTTAGCCGACAGTAAACCCTTCGCCTTCAGGCGAAGGCAGTATAGTCTTTGGTTTGTGAATATACTCGTCACAACTCTATCTGTCTATTGACCTGAGTTCGGGATAAGAATTGAAATGCAGAATTATGTCGTACACCCTTTTTTTTATATTGCTTATTGCAGTTTCGATTTTTTAACTACTTTTGCCCGATATTTCGATTTTTATAAAATATCAGGATGTGTTGATTACAGGCAAAATAAACTATTTCCGGCATCGGGCGTCAAAAATGAAAATAATTTAAAAATGATATACTAAATGAATAGAAATGATTATTGTATAATAATGGCGGGAGGCATAGGAAGCAGATTCTGGCCTCTCAGCAGAACGAAAAAACCAAAACAGTTTCTGGATATTTTGGGTGTGGGAAAAACGTTTATACGGCAGACGTACGAGCGTTTTGCAAGGATTATTCCTGCTAAAAACTTTCTTGTTGTTACAGGAGTGGATTATAAGGATCTGGTGCTGGCTGAAATACCGGAAATAGCGGAAAACCAGATATTGTGCGAACCGATGAGGCGAAATACCGCCCCATGCATTGCGTATTCCACGTACAGGCTGCTGAAAAAAAATCCGGAAGCGAAGGTTATCGTAACTCCTTCGGATCACATAATTTTCAATGATACCGAGTTTCTGGAAGTGATGCTCAACGGCCTGGATTATGTCAAAAATAACGACGCCCTCGTTACGGTGGGTTTGAAACCTACAAGACCCGAAACCGGATACGGATATATCCAGATAGGAAAAAACGACGTTCCCGGATGCAAGGATACTGTTTGCAAAGTGAGAACCTTCACGGAAAAGCCGGACGTCGATACGGCGAAACTGTTTGTGGAAAGCGGTGAATTTTACTGGAATTCGGGGATATTTATCTGGAGCCTGAAATCCGTACAGAAGGCTTTGGCTGTCTATTTGCCCGATATCGCGGAACTGTTTTCGGAAGGCATGGATAAATATGATACGCCTTCGGAAGACCGTTTCATTTTCGAAACATATTCGCAGTGCCGCAATATATCAATCGACTACGGAGTGATGGAAAAGGCTGAAAATGTGTTTGTTTTTGCTGCCGATTTCGGATGGTCGGACGTCGGCACATGGAATTCGCTCTATCTCCAGCTGGACAAGGATGCTGACGGAAATGCTGTGAAAAATGCTAAAGCCTGCCTGTCCAATGTCTCCAACACTATGATTGATTCCGGGAACAGGGATAAGCTGATAGTCGTCAAAGGACTGGACAACTATCTGGTTGTGGATACAGATGATGTGCTTATGATTTGTCCGAGAGGCAATGAAGATCTTATAAAACAGACTATTTCGGATGTGCTGACGGGCAAGGGAATAGACTTTACCTGAAAATGGATTAATAAAATGTACGGGAGGCTGTTTGTCCTGTTTGTATTGCTGCTCGGATTTTTTGAAGGGAAATCGGAATTTATTCCAAAATACTGCGACACGGCTTACATCGAATCACTGCCTCCCGTGTATATATATCACTGGAAAAAGAAGAAAGACTACAGAAATTTCAGACGTACAGTTTACAATCTGAAAAAAGTATATCCCTATGCCCGGATAGCAAAAAGCAAAATGCTTGAGCTGGATGCTAAATATAAACTTGCCGACAGCGACAGGGAGAAAAAAACAATTGCAAAACAGCTGGAAAAAGAACTTTTCTCCGAATTTGAAGCTCCATTGAGAAATCTGACAATTTCGCAGGGACGCATGCTGATAAAGCTGATAGACAGGGAAACAGGCAAAACTTCATACTCGGTTCTAAAGGAATTTAAGGGAGGATTTAAAGCTGCTTTCTGGCAGGGAGTGGCGAAACTGTTCGGAAATAATCTCAAAACACAGTACGACAGATATGGGGAAGATAAAACGCTGGAAGAACTTGTGCGAATGTGCGAAGACGGGACATTCGACGACGTTTACTACAGCATGTTTAGGGATGCGAAATAAATAACATATAAATGTTCCATGTCACAAATTTAATTGCCATGTCCAATTGCCCCGTAGTATCTATCACGTAAAATTAATGCATTATTTGGCAAGAAATTAAAAATTATACTGTGCACGGGCTAAAATTGTGAGATAAAAATGTAGAAATGCTTCACGTCTTCTTGACGCCGCAGGCGTCCAATTTTGATAACCCCGTGCAAGCAAAGCGCAGCACGGGGTAAAGCGC
>JAIRZR010000381.1 GCA_031267155.1 Prevotellaceae bacterium
AAATGCCTGAAATTCTATACAGTATCTTCAGTTTGACTGGCAGAGGTCTAATACCCCGAATAGACTTTTCAGTCTGGTTATTCATATAGTTTACCTCTGCCAATCGGTTAAATCTACTCGTTAATACAACAATAGTAATAAATTTAACCTCGCATCAAACTCGGAAAAATCCGACGGCAAATTTAAGGTTATCCATCTTAAACTCCTTACGGAGTTTGTCCGCAATGCACAAAACTGCCCCGCGCACTGTATAGCTAACTTTTAACTCTTAACTTTTAGCTCTTAACTCTAAAAGTCCTGCCTTGCAGGCAGTGGCCGGAAGGTGACCGTTTTCCGCAGGTCGCGACCTGCGGTTATGAAAATAAAGCCCTTCGGGCTATTACGCCTCAAGAAATTTTGAACGAATATTTTTTGAAACAATATCCGGATTTTTAACACCCCACCTGTAGGGCATTAATATCAATAGAAATTTGTCCAAACATCTTCACAAGCCCGTTAGGGCTTGAATCAACCGCAGGTTGAATGTTAGGATATTTTGTAAACAATTCCGCCATTTGCCATCGCGTGCAAGCCTTAAAAGGCTTGTGGCTGGAGGTAAACGGTTTTCTATTGATATTAATGCCCTACGGGCCCTACGGGCAATTAATCAACGCTATTCAACTTTTAGTTTTTAACTTTTAGTTTTTAACTCTCTTGATGCCCTGCGGGCAATTTCGCAATGCGCATTATGTCCACAGTATCATGAAACTGTTACACCTTATTTATTTCACGTCCCTAAAAGCGTCCGGAGGGCAACTCAATTAGAAGCTGTCCCAAAAGGTTATTTTGCTACTATTTTCAGAAAAATAACATTTGATTATAAGCAAATTACAAATGATAAATCTCCTGAAAAGAGGCTTTTTGGACACTCTGCTCGGCGTAGCGTCTTCGCTACGTCGAGTTAAAAGCAAGGCTCCTGTCTTGCAATTCTCCGGATAAACTATCGTCCCAAAGTAAATGAACTATTAAATAGGGGCTTTGTTATTTCAATTACGATAAGTTTTTTAGTGCTTTTAGTCAAAAAGTTTAGATATTGCAGGAACAAAATCAAAAGCCCTGCCAGTTGTAATGAAAATGTTTACTTTTCTTCATTACCATGTTATTTGGACAGAGCATCTTTGCACCTGAAATTAAAATATAAAAAGGTATGAAATACATGTTTATTATTCAGGGAGAGGGGCGCGGGCACTTGACGCAGGCGATTTCGATGTACGAGATGCTGACGCGCAACGGCGATGAAGTGAAGGAAATTCTGGTGGGCGTCAATGAACTGCTGACTTTGCCCTCGTTTTTTCGTGAAAAAATCAAATGTCCGCTTGAGACATTTAACAGTTCATGTTTTCTTTTTTCGACCAAGCACAAGAAGTCATTATTTCTCAAAAGCATACTGTACAATCTCTGGCGTTTGCCCGATTATATCAGGAGCATCCGTTTCATTAAGAGGAAGATTGACGGCAGCGGCATTGATCTGGTCATCAATTTTTACGAGATACTGACAGGTTTGACATACGCATTGATGCGTCCCAAAACGCCGTATATCTGCATTGCCCATCAGTATCTGTTTTTTCATCCCGATTTTGCCTTTCCGCGAAAAAACAGGATACAGCTGGCGGGACTCTTACTGTTCACGCGGCTGACCTGTCTGAGAGCCTCGCGGCTGCTGGCTCTCTCTTTCAGGGAAATGCGGAACGTGGACAACATCTGTGTCGTCCCTCCGCTGATGCGTACGGAGGTTTTGGGAAAAACACCAACTCAGGGGGATTACATACTTGGCTATATGCTCAATGCGGGATTTTCGGAGCAGGTGCTTAACTGGCACAGGGAACACAGGGACGTGTTCCTGCATTTCTTCTGGGACAGAGAAGACGTGCCCGAAGAACTGCAAATCGATGATACCCTGACATTCCACCAGCTGAACGACACGGCTTTTCTCAACCGCATGGCGGATTGCAGGGCATACGCGAGCACGGGAGGATTTGAATCCATCTGCGAGGCTTTATATCTGCAAAAACCCGTCATGATGGTTCCCGCACATATCGAGCAGGAATGTAACGCTTTCGACGCCGTCAATTCGGGCGCAGGCATTACAGCCGACAAATTCAGCCTCCTGAATCTGCTGGAATTTTTGCCCTCGTACCAGCCGAATACAGGTTTCATCGACTGGGTAGGCAGGGGAAATTTTCTGTTTATCAACAATCTGGATATTGCAGATTGCTGAGGGGCGATTTTGTATTACCTTTGCGGGAACAAATGTTTATGGAGAATGTTTGTCATGGAACATAAATTGAAAATAAAATTGAAGAGATTGTCAGATATAAAAAGTTGGGGCAGATTATTCGGCGGAGCGGTTTTTCTGCTTTTCGCGATTTTGTCCTGCGAGAAGGAAAACAGGGAAAACGGGCAGGAATCCGAGCCTCTTATAGAATTTTATCAGCCTGAATATACTGTGAAAACCGGCGATGAAATTACACTTGCAGCCAAAGTCGAGAATGCTGTTGATCCGGTTTTTTCGTGGGAACTGAACAGTACCGTCATTTCTACTACTCTGGAATGTGTTTTCAGAGGGGACAGGGCAGGCGAATATTTTGTGAATTTCCGCGTCGAAACCGCAGGCGGTTCTGCCGAAAAACAGTTGAAAGTAACTGTTCTGGACAGGGTTTTGCCGAAAATAGACGTGGATTCCATTGTCATTGCCTTTTCGGGGGTGGATAAAGAGATCAGGGCAAACGTTTTATATACCGGGAATATCGTTTACGAATGGTACTGCGACGGCAAAATTATCAGTGAAACAAATTCCTGCATCATAAATTCCACAGTATCGGGAGAACAGCTTTTGACTGTTAAGGCGATCGCCGAAGACGGGTTTGACATTAAGCAGATTAGATTAAGGATATTTCCCAAACCGTCTCCCGAAATGTTTTTCGACGATGGACATTTCCGTACGGAAAGCGACAGGAACAGGCCTGTCCGCATGAGCGTTCCCATAGGAAAAAGTCTGGTTGTTGCTCCCGTCATCTGCAACTTCAGGAGCGAAGAAGCGCAGTTTCAATGGAGTATGGATGGCGTTCCGCAGGCGTCCACAGGCGGGTTTTTCACTTTTACTCCCGCTGCAAAGGGAATATTCAGGCTCGAAGTTCGGGCGACGGTCGATTCCCGTGAATGTGCGGCGGAGGTGAATATCGAATGTCTGGAACCCGAAGAGACTTATTTCAGAGCCGCAAAAGCGGGACGCAGGGCTAAAGCCGTCAATGCTTTCGCTTATATTCCGGCGCCCGGACAGTTTATCAATTATCAGGAAGGCTCTGCTGTTGAAAATGCACGCGCCGAATTTCAGAAACTGCTGGATGGAGGCGGCAGTTCGTGGATTTCGCTGGGTTCGTTTGGCGGATACTGTATCGCCGGTTTCGACCACAGTGTCAGGAATGTTGAAGGCAAACCCGATATAAGGATCAGCGGAAACGCTTTTGCCGGCTCGAGCGAACCGGGGATAGTGTGGGTCATGCAGGACGAAAACGGAAACGGATTGCCCGACGATACATGGTATGAGCTTGCAGGAAGCGATTCGAAAACTCCCGAAACAGGACGCCGATATGCCGTAACTTATTACAGGCCCGACAGGTCTTCGCAGAGCATACAGTGGACAGACAATCTGCTTAATACGGGTACCGTAGCCGTCAATGCCTATCATACGCAGCAGTCGTATTTTCCGATGTTTATCGGGGAAAACTATACCCTTTGCGGGACATGCCTGAAATCGAACGTGGAATACACGGATATGTACCGTCTTAAAGATTTTGCATGGGGATATGTGGACAATTTCGGCGATGGCTCAAGACCGAATAACGAATTCTGGATCGAAGACGCAATGCAGGCGGACGGTTCTCCGGCAAACCTGAAATATGTCGATTTTGTGAAAGTACATACAGGCATGAATGTTACCGCCGGATATCTGGGCGAAATATCATGCGAAGCCGGCGTTCCTGCCGACATGAATTTTTGATGTATATGGATAAAAAATATAAGGCAATCATTTTCGATCTGGACGGGACTTTGATTAATTCCATACCCGATATTGCCGATTCAATGAACGAAGTACTGCAGGCGTTCGGATATCCGCAGTACAGATATGATCAGTACAGGTATTTTGTGGGCAACGGAATAAGGCGGCTTGTGGAAAGATGCGTCCCTCCCGAACATTCAAGCCCCGAAAACGTGGAAAATGTTTTCCGTACAATGCTTAAAGTCTATGGAAACAACTATGCAAACAAAACCCGTGTGTATGAAGGCATTTACGAACTCCTGGACGGACTGTCGGCAAAGCGGATAAAAATGGCTGTCCTCTCAAACAAGACCGACGGCATAACACAGAAGATATGCGATAAGCTGTTCCGTAACAGGCATTTCGAAATGATACTCGGCGCGACGGACAGTTTCCCCAAAAAACCAAATCCTAAGTCGGCTCTGTTCGTTGCCGAAAATCTTTCCGTTTCTCCGGAAGACATCTTCTATCTGGGAGACACAAGTATCGACATGGAAACGGCATGTGCCGCAGGATTTTTCCCTGCCGGAACATCATGGGGATTTCGCCCGGAAGAAGAGCTGGTCAGTTTCGGAGCAAAATTCATTGCAGGCAAGCCGATTGACTGTTTACGCTTTTTTTAAGGAGTTCATATTTTGCCTTTTTCATCAAAAAAATTTGTGAAATAAAAATTTCACATATCTTTGTATCCGCGTTCACAGTAGTTTTGATATCAGGCAAGATTATACGAACCGATTGAATTATTGATGGTTTACTAAGTAATAAGCATTATGAGCTATTTGATTATACCCGAGGGTTACAGACCCTTTTTAAATCTCACGGAAACGGAAAAGGGGATTCAGAAAATAAAGGAGTTTTTTCAGCAGAATTTATCGTCGGAATTACGGCTTAGGAGAGTTACGGCTCCGCTTTTTGTCATGAAAAATACAGGCATCAACGACGATTTGAACGGAAGCGAGAGGGCTGTAAGTTTCCCTATCAAAGACATGAGCGATTCCAAGGCGGAAATTGTTCATTCCCTCGCCAAATGGAAACGTATGATACTGAAGGATTATCATATTGAAGACGGTTACGGGATTTATGCCGACATGAACGCTATCCGCGCCGACGAAGAACTGGGCAACATGCATTCGCTGTACGTGGATCAGTGGGACTGGGAATTGAACATGAGTAATAAGTGCAGGGATATCTCATTTCTGAAAAATATCGTTACACGCATCTATGCCGCCATGGTCCGTACGGAATACATGGTGTACGAGATGTTTCCGGCAATCAAACCCGTTCTTCCGGAGAGTATTCACTTTATCCATGCGGAGGAATTATTGCAGAGATATCCTTCCCTGACGCCCAGGGAAAGGGAAGACGCAATCACCAAAATTTATGGCGCCGTGTTTATTACGGGTATCGGATGTAAACTGGGCAACGGAGAAAAACACGATGGCAGAGCGCCGGACTACGACGACTGGTCAACACTGTCCGAAAACGGTTTACCCGGACTGAACGGGGATATTCTGGTATGGAACGAAATCCTGAACCGTTCATTTGAAGTATCATCCATGGGTATCCGTGTGGACAGAGACGCTTTATTGAGACAATTGAAAATTACCGGTACCGAAAACCGAAAAGACTTGTATTTTCATAAACGCCTGCTGAATGGTGAACTTCCTCAAAGCATAGGAGGCGGCATCGGACAATCCCGTTTATGCATGTTCTATCTCCGTAAAGCGCATGTCGGAGAAATACAGGCCAGCATCTGGCCCGAACAGATGAGAGCGGACGCCGCAACTGCCGGTATTCCACTGATATGAGGGGGAGTTAAAAACTGAAAGTTGAATGGCGTTATTTAGTTATCCGCAGGACATTAATGTCAATAATGGAAGAATAGTTTACCTCCCGTCACAAGCCTTTCAAGGCTTACACGCGATAGCAAACATCACCTCCGAACATCTGTATCCGTATAACGGGATGCAATAAAAAAACACGTCGCACGCCCTTTTTCATCCATTATTTTTCTGCAGTTTAAACAGGAATTCCAGTCCTCCGCCGGCTTTATTTTTAGCCACGATTGTTCCCTTGTGGAATGCGACGGCGTTTTTCACGATAGACAGT
>JAIRZR010000471.1 GCA_031267155.1 Prevotellaceae bacterium
AGCGCCGTCAATGTCTGTTTGATTTCCATATCTGTCTAAAATTTCATACGACGATATTTCGCGTAAAATTTTCCTGTCGAAAATCATAACGGCATCTTTTACTTTTGCTCCACAGAACAAGCGAAATTCCCTATTATTAACAAATATTTTCATTCAAAAAAATCGCGGCAAAATTAATATAAATTTTTATGAAAGTTTTTCATCAAAAATACCGCTTCTGCAGTGGAAAATACCCTGCTGAACGGACTGCGCCATCATACTATCAAAGCCGCCCTGAAAAAAAGTATTTTTTTCTTGCAAAAAGTTTCCTGCCAACCATATAATTTATCTGCTGTAGTATTTTATCTTTTTCACTATTGCCCTTTGGCATACGGGACAGAACTTTTCGCTGATACTGTTCATTCGGCAGTTTTGTTGCGGGCTGTATATCCCTTTCGCTACATATCCTCCGCCTTCGAACACTCCGGTCGCGCTGCTGTACTTTGCTTCTCTTGGAGTCGGAACCGGAAGGCTTTTGTCGAGCATGTCCTTCCATTTGGAATCGAAATCGACCAAAGTCGTGATATTGGCTTCCCAGGGTTCGACATCGAAACTGTAGAAATCGGAATATGCCACTTCCGAAGTATAATATTCGTCTGCCAGACCGGCAAAACTGTGTCCGAACTCGTGGATGGCAACCATGTCGGCAACAACATTGTCGGATGTTGCCATTGCATACCAGTTGTAGAAACCTCCGCCTCCATACCTGTCGCTGTTAACGAGTATGAAAATAAAATCGCAGGGCACGTTGGCTGCCAGATTGTATATTTGCTTATTGTCGGAAGTGGTCAGGTACCTGTCGATATCGAAGGAATAGAATGAACTGTTTAATATGGTATTGCGATATATTCTCTCGCCAGGGACGTCCGTCCCCGATTCTTCGGAGATTCCTGCCACCGCGTAAATATTGAATCGCTCGCGATATTCGCTGAACGGCGATTGCGACAGGATATATTCCGATATTCTTGAAACGTCTTTGTAGAATTTCGGTATTTCTTCACCGGTATATCCTTCGGCAATAAAGGCTATGTCCACATGGCTGGCGGGATCTCCCCTGTCTGTCAGTTTATTCCATGAACAGGGCACACGCAGTTCGGGGCGGATAAAATAGTCGGCAGGGTCTATTTCCAGTAAAAATATCCTGCTGAAAAGCCCCGTTTTCCAGTCCCGTTCTTCTATTTCGAAGATGACTTTGGATACGGGAAAAGGCATCACGGCGGTGGAGGACATTGTTCGCGAAACAGTCCTGGATTCCGCAGTAGTTTTCCATTCATGGAATAGAACGCTTATTCCTCTACTGAACAACAGTTTGCCGGTCTTGCTGTCGTACAGGTTATATCTGGCATTTCCCATATCGTCCCTGTTTTCCGGCAATGATACCGGTCCGCCCCAATGCGGCTCCCTGATTAATTCGTCGAGAAATATTTCTGTCCTTTCGCTGTTTCCCGCGTAAAAATAATCGACTCTAAGCGTCCCTTCCGTAAAGAAGTCTCCGAACAAACTGCAATGGGCGGACATGCAAACCATTGTAAAACATAATGTACTTAAAAATGTCTTCATGCGTAATTTAAAAATTAATGGTGCAAAGATATAACGTTTTTTTAAGACGGAACATATGTTTCTAAAAAGAGGACAAATATTCTTATATAATTTTTTTTAGGACAAATGTTGGCTCTATAACGAATCGTGTGGGTAGATAAAAAATCATGTCTTTTCAAGTTAGACGGTACTCCTGTGTTGCTGTGGTTTTGGTGGCATTATAGAATATCAGCCCGTTGTTGCTGTGATTTTTCGTGATTCGTATGATTATTATGATAATTTACGGCGTGCTAACTGGAGTTACTTTCGATTCAAAAAGCCCCTCGCGAGGCTCTTTTAGTCCTTCGCGAGGTTCTTTTACTGCCAACGCCGGGACTAAGGAAATGTCACGAAATAACATAACTATTTATGCAGGTAATATTTTATAATTCCATTCATGAGATTTTCCGCCGCGGCCTGCAGGAAGAAATCCCACGCATGGGATTTAACGCCGCGGCATGCAGGAAGAAATCCTACACGTGGGATTTTCCGCCGTGGCTCGCAGGAAGAAATCCTACGCATGGGATTTAACGCCGCGGCATGCAGGAAGAAATCCCATGTGTAGGATTTAACGCCACAGCTGTTCAAACAAAATTCGGTTTATACAATAAAAAAACCTTACCTTTACATTTTAAAAATTACAGCATGATTGAAAAGCAAAACATAAGCATTATGCACGCAAGGCAGTTGGAGGCGAAAACCTCGAAACTGCACAGGGAATTGTTTGAACGCATATCGCAAAGATATGTCGAAGGACAGGAGCAGGCTGTCCGTTCCGTCAACAAAGCAATAGTTGAAACAGATTGGCATATCGGACAATACATTGTTGAATATGATTTGGTAAACGAAACAAGGTAATAGTAAACTGTTTATGAAAATTTTAGTTATTGAAGACGAATACACGCTGCTGAGAGCCATTGAAGAATTTCTGCTGGCGGAAAAATATCTGGTGGAAAAGGCCGTCGACTATCATTCTGCGACGGAAAAAATCATGATGTATGAATATGACTGCATCCTGCTG
>JAIRZR010000474.1 GCA_031267155.1 Prevotellaceae bacterium
AGCCACGGCTTCGCTTCCTGACCTCTCCATGCATCGTTTTCATCATAAGAAAGTCAAAACAAAAACCGTATTCAGCGCTGTCTCTTAAACAGAGATTTTACACTGAAACATCCTGTACATGCCATCTAAAAAAGATGCACGTATCCATCTGGAATCCTGCGCATAAATCCCTGTGCACGGACTCGTATAAGCCTGTTAAATTTTGAATTACAGGTAAAACAAAAAAGCCCCCGGGAAAAGAAAAACATTCTTCTCCCGAAGGCTTTAAACTGTTCAATATAAAAAGGGAACTCCCTTTCTCTATTGAAACTGAAATATATTTTCGGAAGTCGACAAAGATAAACAGAAAAAGTCTGGCTCTGTTGTTTTTTCGACTTTCTTTTATTACATTAACGCGCGCAACTTGCTGAGCATCTCTCTCTCTCTCTCTCTCTCTCTCTCTCTCTCTCTCTCTCTCTCTCTCGATTTCATTCTCAGGGAAATAGCCAAATCATTCAACGGAAAAACGTTCGTTGAACAGAGGATATTTTCGTATATGGAGTTTCTCGAGTACATAATCAAATCGGCATATTCATTTCAACTATAAGGGGGGAATTAATATGACGGGGAACAAAATCCAAAAAAGTTTGTTTTATTCTCTGCGTTAATCTGTCTTTATCGCTTTCGGAAGACAGCAAACTGTCATATAACATCAAAAATCTCATACCTGTTAAATCATATTAAATACAAATCTTTCAAACAGTTCCGGTGTCCTTACATATAATCAAACATCCGTAAACCGGCTGCAAAAATACACAAAATATTTATTTTGCAAATATTTTTTTCGTTTTGTTTCTATAACGAATTGCAAGCAGATAATGATCTTGAACCGTCATTTTGGCGAAAGACAGAATCCTCCAATACAGCATGTATTGCGGTCAGGCCGCAATGACGGACTGCAAAGGCAAAGAGTCCGGACTGCAAACCGAAGCTGACAGAAAGAGTTCTGAAATTATGTGCATACAAGCCTGTGAAAGGCTACTTTATTTATTTTTTTAAAAATTTTCGCGTAACGCCTCAAAATAATATTTCGCCCATTTTTGGAAAAATATAGTCAGATTAAATAAAATTCGTAATTTTGCGGCTTGATTTAATGTGGGATAAAGTATATGTATAGATTAAAAGATAAAGGTATATTGTTGATTCTGATAAGTTTTGTTATTTCAGGATGTGCCGGGTACAACAAATTATTGAAGAATCCAGACCCCGAAAAGCGATATTCTGCCGGCCTGGAGTACTATAATAATAAGAAATATTCCAAATCCACACCTTTGTTTGAATCCTTAAATGCCATCTACAACGGACAGTCGCGCGACGATACGGTGAATTTTTACGTTGCCAAGGGATATTACCTGATGAGCGATTATTTTTCGGCGGAAACCTCTCTGGAAAAGTTCACACGCGTGTTCGGACGCAGTAATTTTGCCGAAGAAGCCTACTATATACGGGCGGTGAATCTTTATCGGCTGTCTTCGCGTTCCTCTCTGGATCAGCGCAATACCATAGATGCAATCACTGCTTTCAACGTTTTCAACACCAAATTTCCCGGTTCGGAATATGTGAAGGACGGGGATAAGGATTATCTGGGCGAACTGAAAGGACGGCTGGAAGAAAAGGCATACATGTCAGCCAAATTATATTTCCAGATCGAGGATTACAAATCGGCTATAGTTGCCCTGCGCAACAGTATCAGAGACTTTCCTCTCAGCAAGTATAACGAGGAACAGTCGTTTCTGATGCTGAAAGCGAGTTATATATACGCTAAAAAGAGCGTCAGGAAGATGCAGCCCGAAAGATATATCGCCACAATCGACGAATATTACAACTTCGTGAGCGAATATCCGGATTCTAAGTACAAAGCCGAGGCTGAAACCATGTATAACGAATCTCTTGTGTTTACGCAAAAGCGTGGAATAGATTTAGATAACGAATTAAGTATCAAAAAATAAATAATTGTAAATGGAATCAAAAAGATATAGCGCGCCGACGAATACCGTGACCCGCAATATTGAAAAATTTACTGCTCCGACAGGAAATATTTACGAAAGCGTTATGGTTATATCCAAACGTGCAAATCAAATTTCTGCAGAATTAAAGCAGGAGCTTTCAAAAAAACTGGAAGAATTTGTCGGTGTAGGCGATAATCTGGAAGAAGTATTCGAGAACAAAGAGCAGATCGAAACATCCAGATATTACGAAAAACTCCCTAAAGCGAGTTTGCTTGCCATTCAGGAATTTCTGGAAGGGAAAATCTATTTCAGAAAGGCAGAATCCAATAAGTAAATTTGCGGAGGCTCAAGTTCTAAAAAAAATTACTGGGTCGTGCTTGCCGGAAAACATATTTTAACAGGAATAACAGGCGGTATTGCAGCTTATAAAACTGCAGCGCTTGTCCGTCTGCTTGTAAAGGAAGGCGCTGAGATTAAGGTTGTCATGACCGAAACAGCCAGGCGTTTTATCACTCCGCTCACTATGGCGACGCTTTCGAAAAATCCCGTTATGGTCGATTTTTTCAATCCCGAGAACGGCGAGTGGAACAGTCATGTGAGCCTGGGCTTATGGGCTGACGCATACATAATAGCGCCCGCTACGGCCAATTCCATCGGGAAAATGGCGGCGGGTATTGCAGACAATCTGCTTCTTACGGCATATTTATCGGCGAAATGTCCCGTGTTTGTCGCTCCGGCAATGGATTTGGACATGTACAGGCATCCGGCTATTTGCAGAAATATCGAAACGCTTAAATCTCACGGCGATATAATTATTGATGCGGAGACGGGAAAACTGGCGAGCGGACTTGAGGGCAGGGGACGCATGGCAGAACCGGAAACAATTGTCGCCCATGTCAATTCCTATTTCGAGGCTTCATTTTCGGGTATGCGCGCGCTGGTTACCGCCGGACCGACATACGAAAGAATTGATCCTGTACGGTTTATCAGCAACTATTCGTCGGGTAAAATGGGATATGCTATTGCTGAAACTCTGGCTCAGCAGGGCGCCGATGTAATACTGATCAGCGGTCCCACGCATCTGTCGCCCATGCATCCGAATATCAGGCGGGTTAATACAGTATCCGCCAGTGAAATGTACGAAGAGTGCCTGCACCTGTTTCCTTCCTGCGATATTGCTGTAATGTGTGCCGCGGTCGCCGATTTCACTCCTGAAAAACAGGAGGAAAACAAGATAAAGCAGAAAACGGATCTGACAATTTCACTGACAAAGACAAAAGATATTGCCGCAGAACTCGGACGTATAAAACAGGACAGGCAGATTCTGGCGGGTTTTGCCCTGGAAACGGAAAACGAGCTGCATAATGCCCGCGAAAAGCTGAAATCGAAAAACATGGATTTTATCGTGCTTAATTCGCTGAACGATACAGGTTCGGGGTTTGGCATCGATACAAACAGGATAACAATAATTGACAGCGACGGCAGGGAAATACGGTTCGATACCAAGCCTAAAACAGCTGTGGCTAAGGATATTGTTTTTCATATACAACAGAAATTAAAGGAAATAACAGATTCGGAATTATGACAAGATACCTGTATATAATAATGTTTTCGATTGTGCCGGCGATTACCGCTCTGTCGCAGGAATTGAGATGCAATGTTACGGTCAATGCGTCGAAAATTCAGGGAACAAACAAGACTGTTTTCAGTACTTTACAAACCTCCCTTAACGAATTTATGAACGGGACGAAATGGACGAATAACGCTTTCTCGGAAGAGGAACGTATTGACTGCTCGTTTTTTATAACCGTCAACGAATACGGAGGAGCACGCTGTTCCGGTTCCCTGCAGGTGCAGGCGCGCCGCCCTGTTTATGGAGCCTCGTATCAGACAGTAATCCTCAATCATGTGGATGATGATTTCGCTTTTGACTATATCGAGTTCGACCGTCTGGATTTCGATCTGCGTACATTCAAGTCGAACCTCACTTCCGTGATGGCGTTTTATTCATACCTGATTCTGGGTATCGATTATGACAGTTTTTCGCTGAAAGGCGGTTCGCCGTTTTTCGAAAACGCACAGACAATCATTACAAATGCCCAGCGGGAAAATTATACGGGATGGAACCCCTACGAAAATGCCAACAGAAAAAACCGGTACTGGATAATCGAAAATATTCTCAGCCCTTCGTACGGCTACGAACGTACTGCATATTACAAATATCACCGGCTGGGATTAGACCAGCTCGCAGAAAATGCTGTCGAAGGACGAAAACAGATTTTGCAGGCTCTTTCCGATATAAAAAGATCGTTTGAAGAACAAAGCGAAATGTCGACGTCCTATTTAAGACTGTTTTTCGATGCAAAATCCGACGAACTGATAAATATTTTCGCCGAATCTCCAAAAGACGACAGGGCGGACGCATACAAACTCCTGACAACGATAGATTCGTTCAACCCAAACAAATATATTAAAATCAGCAGGTAGTTTTTAATTACTTCGCACAGTTTTGTGCATTGCGGGAAAACTCCGCAAGGAGTTTATACTATGCGCGGGATGGTTTTGTTATATGACACGGGCGAACACATGTTTTAGCACACAGATAACACAGATTTAATGGATAAACACAGATTATAATCTATTGATGATTGGAATACTAAGGGAAGGAAAATTAATAACATATAACAATTGAACTTTCTGGATTGCTTTGCTTCGTTCCTCGCAATGACGGGTAACCGTGTGCAGTGCAATAGACGTAATATCAGATGGTTATCTGTCATTGCAAATACCCGTTTCGTACCTAAACTAAAAGCGAAATGACGCTTAATCAGGACATAACGAAAGGCGTCATCATAAATCGAAGCAAACCATCGTTGTCCGTCATTGCGAACGAAGTGAAGCAATCCAGAGAAGCCTCTTAATGTGCTGCTTACGAAAAGCGTCATTGTAAATACCCGTTTCGTACCTGAACTAAAAGCGAAATGACGTTTAGAGCATCAGGAGAGTTAAAAACTAAAAGTTGAATAGCGTTAATTAATTGTCCGCAGGACATCATTATCAATAGACAACCGTTTATTTCCCGTCACAAGCCTTTTAAGGCTTGCACGCTATAGCAAGTGGCGAATTGTTTACCGCACTCTCATCCGAATTATAAATGTTCCGGTATTCAAGCCCTTTCATATAACAACATAACAACATCGCAAACGACTAATATGAAGCAGATTATTGATGCGACAAAAAATCCCGTCAGGGATGAAATATCGGTAGAAAACAGTCGGAAATCGGTAAGAATCCCGCCAGGGATGAAATGTAAA
>JAIRZR010000487.1 GCA_031267155.1 Prevotellaceae bacterium
CTCTTTTACTGACAACGTCCTCGCAAAAAGCGACAAAATGTCAGTTGCAAGCGATAATGCCTCCGCAAGTCCAGCCATGGACGGCGCTGAAATGCGTGAAAAGGCGGCAAAGTAAAAAAACGACATTTTGGAATACACCCATAATTATTCGCGAAGCTATTTGTTTTATTTTCAATTTCGCAAGGCTGGAACCCAAGCTCGACGTAGTCTGGAGACGGCTGGAGACTGTGCCGAGCTTGGGATCAATAATGCCTGAATGCAAGCGAGATACTGAAATGGTATACAATTCAGATACTGGAATTGGATACGCTTCAGGTACAGTATCGATATCCCGATCAGTCCTGGAGAACGCCTGCATTCCTGTAGAGGGTGCGATGAATGAATATCCGCCGGATGCGTCAATTTTAAACACTCTCGATTTTCAGTTTCCCGGCGTCCTTGAAAAAGCTCCAGACGTCGGTATTTGGGAGCGGGGCTGTTATGCTTATTCTTTCCTGTTTCACCGGATGGATAAACGAGATCGAGTATGCCATAAGCGAGATGCTTGCGTCCTTATTTGAGCGATCGAATCCATATTTCAGGTCGCCTTTGATTGGAGAACCTATCGCTGCAAGCTGGCATCTGATCTGGTGGTGGCGTCCTGTGAAAAGACGGATTTTCAGCAAAGTATAATTATCGATTTTACCCGCGACGGAGTATTCCAGACGGGCTTCCTTGGTGTTTTTTTTGGGGAAGTCATAAGCGTATGACTTGTTTTGCCCTTCATTTCTATAGAGATAGTGAGTAAGAGCATCGTGTTCTTTTGGCGGAGCGTTTTTGACAATTGCGAGGTACGTTTTATTGACTTCCCCGGCGCGGAACATACTGTTCAGCCGGATGAGTGATTTGCTGGTTTTGGCAAAAATAATAACTCCTCCGACAGGGCGGTCTAAACGGTGTACAACCCCCATATAAACATCTCCCGGTTTATTATCCCTTTGTTTTATAAAGCTTTTCAGAAGTTCGACCAAAGGTTCATCTCCGGTTTTATCGCCCTGCACAATCTGCGACGACTTTTTATTTATCGCTATAATGTGATTATCCTCGTACAATATTTCCGGAACAAATACGTCCTGTCCTGTCATTAATTAATCTTTTATATCACACAGTAAACTTTCCCACGCGGCTTATTGTTCAATCACAGCTTTGCCAGTACCGTTTCCGTACCTTTCACACAGTCGCCCACCTTGACGCAGATTTCCGTACCGACGGGGAGGAACAGGTCCATCCTTGAGCCGAACTTGATGAATCCAAGCTGCTGGTTTTGAACCACAGTCTCGCCGTTTTTGACGTATGTAACTATCCTCCGGGCAACGTAACCGGCAATCTGCCTGAAAAGTATCTCCACCGTTCCCTTATTGTTAACATCCACGACAAATGTAGTCCGCTCATTCTTTTCCGACGATTTCGGATGCCAGGCAAGGAGGTATTTACCGTGATGATGGCGGAAATATTTCACTTTTCCGTTCACCGGCACCCAGTTTATATGCACATTGTTAATCGACATAAATACGGAGACCTGCAGTCTGCGATCCTTGAAATACTCTGTTTCCTCAACTTCCTGTATAATAACAACCCTGCCGTCGCATGGAGAAAGCACGGCGTCCCTGACCGGCGCAAACGAACGCTTCGGGATCCGGAAAAAACGGAACATAAAAACAAGAACGATAAGGGAGAGCGCCGTACCCGTCCACAGCCATGCGGAGCCGTAGTACCATGCGCACGTCAAAAAAATACCGAAAACGGTTCCCGCACTCACAACAAATGTTTTTCCTTCCTTGTGTAATCCCATATTCTGTTATATTTTTCTATAATTCAAAACTTGATAAGATATTAATATTAAATATATAAATGTAAGCCATTGCGAATGGAAAGGCGAAGAGCGCGCTGTCGAAACGGTCGAGAATCCCGCCATGTCCCGGCATTATTTTCCCGCTGTCCTTCACTCCGGCGGCGCGTTTCAGCATTGATTCGGCAAGATCTCCAAAAGTGCCGGACAGGGAGACGATCAGCGCCAGTATAAACCAGTGAACGCCATCGAAAACATACCGTTCTCCCCAGACAGTCAACAGTATCAGGGCAGCCAGCAGTGAAGCGCCTGTGCCGCCGAAAAATCCTTCCCATGTTTTTTTTGGAGAAATCCGCTCGAACAGCCTGTGTCTGCCCTCGCGCCCGAACATCCTCCCGAAACAGTATGCGCCCACGTCGTTGCTCCACAGGAAAATGAACAGGGCGAGAAAGATACGGTAATCATAATTACCGTCGTGCATGGTCAGTTCCGTTGTCAGCGAAAAGGGCAGGGCGACATATATCACTCCCGCCAGCACGCCGGAAATATTCGCGAAGGGAGTCTGTGACAGGGAGTAAAGCTCTGCAATGAATACTCCCGCCACGGGAATGACCAGAATCCAGAAACAGTTTCCTGAACCGGACAGCCCGAATCCCCTGGCGTAAAAAAGCGCAAACAGCGTTATCGCAGCCGTATAGCCAAGTATTTTTCTCAGGGGAAACGACTTGGGCAGAATCATGCCATAAAATTCGTTAAGTCCTGCAATTATTACAGTTAACAATATTGCTCCGTATCCAAAAGGATGAAATATTATCCCCGACAGCAATATGCACAGAAATACTGTTCCACTGATTGTACGCGTTACTAAACTGTTCACTGCCATTCTGTCATGTAAATTTCGGGGATTCGGGTTCGCTGTTTCCATCCGGTTCCGTCAATCCCAGCTCTTCCAGTCTGTTATTTTTCCTTTTCCCAAAAATCTTTTCCAGATCCTCACTGAAAATCACTTCCCTTTCCAGAAGCAGCTCAGCCAGAGTTGTTAGACCCTCCCTGTTTTCGAGCAGCACCGACTTTGCCATGTCGTATGCGACATCGATAAACTTCTTCGCCTCTTCGTCAAGGAGTTCCGACGTCCTTTCGCTGTATGGCTTGGAGAAACTGTATTCCGACTGACCCGAAGAATCGTAGTAGCTCAGGTTCCCGACCTTTTCGCTCATCCCGAAATACGCAACCATTGCATACGCCTGACGGGTTACCTTTTCCAGATCGCTCAAAGCGCCTGTCGATATTTTGCCGAAAGTGAGTTCTTCCGAAGCGCGTCCGCCCAGGGTAGCCGCCATTTCGTCCATCATCTGTTCGGTTGTCGTGATCTGCCTTTCGTCAGGAAGATACCATGCCGCGCCCAGCGAGCGTCCGCGGGGGATGATGGTAACCTTGAGAAGCGGGTTTGCATGTTCAAGAATCCAGCTGACGGTTGCGTGACCGGCTTCGTGGAATGCAATAGTCCGTTTTTCTTCCTTGGTGATCAGTTTGCTCTTTTTCTCGAGACCTGCGATTATCCTGTCGATTGCATCGAGAAAATCCTGCTTGTCAACCGTCAGCTTGTCCTTTCTCGCGGCAATCAGGGCTGCTTCGTTACAGACATTGGCGATATCCGCTCCGGAAAATCCGGGAGTCTGGCGCGCCAGGAAATCAATGTTGAAATCCGGATCCAGTTTCAGAGTACGCAGGTGAACCTTGAATATATCCACGCGTTCCCTGTATTCGGGGAGATCCACATATATCTGCCTGTCAAAACGTCCGGCGCGCATCAGCGCCTTATCCAGAATGTCCGCCCTGTTTGTGGCAGCCAGCACGATAACCCCGCTGTTTGTGCCAAAGCCGTCCATTTCGGTCAACAGCTGATTCAGGGTATTTTCCCTCTCGTCGTTGCTCGAAAATCCCGCGTTTTTGCCGCGTGCTCTCCCGACGGCGTCAATTTCGTCGATAAAGACGATGCATGGCGATTTTTCCTTTGCCTGCTTGAACAGATCGCGTACGCGCGAAGCCCCGACGCCCACAAACATCTCGACAAAATCGGATCCCGACATCGAAAAGAAGGGGACATTCGCCTCTCCCGCCACCGCCTTAGCCAGCAGTGTCTTGCCCGTCCCCGGAGGACCGACAAGCAAAACGCCTTTCGGGATTTTCCCGCCCAGGTCGGTATATTTCTTGGGATTCTTGAGAAAATCGACGATCTCCTTTATTTCGACTTTTGCCTCTTCCAGACCGGCGACATCGTTGAATGTGATTTTTGTCGAATCGGAGTCCTTGTCAAAAAGCTGCGCCTTCGACTTGCCAACGTTGAATATCCCGCCGCCTCCGGCGCCACGCGACATCCCGCGAAACATTATAAACCAGAACAGCAGCAGTATGATCGGAAACATGAGAAACTCCAGGATACGCCCGAAATAGTTTCTCTCTTCGCTGTACTGAAGATGCACTTTGTCTTCATCTTTAAGATGTTCCTGCGCTTCGGCAATTTTATTCTCGCCTTCCCATTCCGCCGGCACTTTACAGTAAAAATGAGGACCCTTGTAGCTCGACGAGGGATTTATCTCCTTGGAATATTTGCTTAAACTGTTTTTCTTCAGCTCTATTTCAACTCTTTCGAATTTGCCGTTACTGAGTACGCCCGTTATTTTTTCGACATCGCCGTCGGGCAACATTTTTGTACGCACTTCATTCCACTGCGTTTCAACGGGTCCGTCGCCGTTGTTGAAGACGTATATGCCTACTATCATCAGCCCTAAAAGAGCATAGAACCAGTAGGGATTGAATCTTCTGGGGATTTTGTTGTTCATTCTCGGATTCTGACTCTCCATATTATCAAAAATTTATGCTATTTTATCTTCGGGAATTTTAACGGTTTCGGCGTCAGCCCACAAGTCTTCCAGGGCATAGTATTTCCTGCAGCCCGTCTGGAAAACATGCACTACCACCAAACCGTAATCTAATATTATCCACAGGGCGTTTTCGTCGCCCTGCCGCCTCCATACTTTTGTGCCAAGTTTTTTCAAAACTTCCTCTTCGATATTGTCGGCAATTGCTTTTACCTGAACCGTGGAATCGGCATTTGTTACGATAAACGAACTGCAAACAGCCTTGACAAGCTTGTCCATATTGAGATGCACTATGTTTTCAGCCTTTTTGTCTTTCATGGCAGATATAACAGTATCAATCAATTCCGCCTCTCCATCCACACTTTGTTTAATTTCCTTTCCTATACTTTTAACCATTAATATAATGTATATAATTTCCAAATTTAACCCGCAAATATAGGAATAATTAAATGATAACAATACTTTTTTTGTAAAAAACTTACTGTCACGCCTTTTTCACGCCTGATTCCGGGATAAGGAATATTCCCCAACATCGAAATGCGCTTCGGGACTGCTGCTTGAATGTGAAGACGGGTTCAGCGCCAAGTTTTATATACAGGCAGATTCAGCAGGTCAAGGATCTGTGGTTACGAAAATAAGAGGGTTGTCCAACCATTATTTTTTAAGAAGAATAGTGGCAAAATGACCTTTTTGGACACTCTCTAAAGGCTTACGCATCCCCAATTGTGTATTATTGTGTAGAATGCGTCCAAAAAGTCCCTCACTTCGTCATTGCAAGCGAAGCGAAGCAATCCAGAATACTGTTAATCACTGGATTGCTTCGGGTTGCGCCCTTACAATGACGCTTTTCGTAAGCAGCACATTAAGAGGCTTTTCTGGATTGCTTTACTGTGTTCACAAATTTAATTGCCATGTCCAATTGCC
>JAIRZR010000488.1 GCA_031267155.1 Prevotellaceae bacterium
CCCCCCCCCCCCCCCCCCATGTGGGTTGAGATCATGCCAAAGGCTGATTCCGGGAGGTTTTTACGATAGATTTTTATCGCGAAATCCGGTATGTAATATTTATCGCATTTTGTTTTCACTCTGTCTATTTGTTTTATCTGATACAAAAATCTATTAAGCGGTATTAAAATCATTCATGATGTTTCTTTCAGGCCGTAAAGATACAAAAAAAAACTTTCCGCCAAATTTTTTCGGACTTTTTTCTGTAATTTGGTAAAAAAATATGGTTGGTAGAGACGTGACGCATCGCGTCTCCGGCTCGGCGAAGGCTCCAGCCCGATGTATATTATAGAAAGGCACGCCCTGCCAGGCACGTGTGAGTTGAGAAAAACATTGATGTTCTATCGGGTTATATTTGGAACAGTAAGGCGGATAATGTATCATTAAAATATTAAGGTTAAGTAATTTGGATAATTTGCATAAATCCGTTGGCGCCTCCCCCTTTGACTTCCGGTTCCTGTTCGATGCTGAAATCATGCGGCAACTGAACGTCGCGCCAGCCGGCGTCGTCAAAAGCGACGTCTTTCGCGTCCTGTACATCTCCCAGATGGAACTTCCATCCGAAATAGAAATTTTCAACCGCCCGTCCCTTCTGCGCATGAATGGCAAGAGATCCCAGTGTGAGCAGAATAACTGCAATAATTTTTTATTTAATTTCTATTATTTCAAACTTGTTTTTGCCGGTGAAGAAAAGCAGGACTCCTTTCAGGCCGGGGCGGTCTTTTATCCGGTACGACTGGAGGTACTGTTTCAACTGTCCCAGACCTTCGTTGCGCTTTTCCGCGATTTCACTGTCCCGGGCTGAGGTCCTGCAGTATTTTATTTCGAAAACCCACTCGTGGCGAATTTCGGGATACAGCGGGTTGCGCTGAAGGAAAATATCCGCCCGTCCGGGTACGGCTTCGTATTCGCTCATCGGGATGTAAATGTTGCTCATAAACAGGTATGCCAGCATCAGTATCTGGATATATTTCTCATCGAAACGCTGCAAATCGTAGTCGGAAAGCTTGCTGAAAGCATTCTCCGAGATGTAGGCTACGAACTGCTGCACGTCGCCTTCCATTGCCAGTGCATAGATTGCGTCCTCCAGCGGTTCGGACTGAACCGTCATGTCCGGAGACGTTGTCGTAATATATTTTGCCAGATATTCCCAATACAGGGTCTTAATGGAATAGTTGGGAATGCAGAGTTTCAAGCGTAATTTGTACGGTTTATCAACGGTCAACATTCCCATGTAGAACATCAGCGAAATAAAATAGCTGTTGTCGTCAATCATGTCTATCGGGAATTTCTCCAGGATTCTGGAGACTATACTGCCTTTCCGTATGATTTGCAGGATAGTTTCGCGGTTTTTGTCGTTTTTTGCGAGACGCTGGAGACGACTGTAATCCGTATGAAGATTCGGGTCGATGATATTTTCAGGCGGTTTGCCCCTGTCGATTACCTGTCTGAAAAAATACAGTATCATTGAAGGATTATATACCCTGTTTTCACCGTCTTTATGAAACAGATAGCCATTATAATACGCTTCCATGTCCACGTTAATCAGGGCGGGATCAACGCCTGTTTCCGCCATCAACGTTTCCACTTCCGCCTGTGTAAATCCCAGCATTTCGTTATATTTGGGATTGAGCGTAAGTATTTCGGCAATATTGTAGCCGCTGGTAAGATCGTCGAGCATCACGGGAGAAATGCCGGTAATAAACGTCCGGTAAACGGTGTCATCTTTGGTTGCCGCTTTGATTCGTTCGTAAAAATCGCGCACCATACCGTTTGCACTTACCATAGTCTTGTAAAAATCTTTGCCTGCAAGCGTTCCCATGGCAATCAGGTCGTTGGCAAAATGGTCGTATTCGTCGATGATGACGTAGATTTTAAGTTTTTCCCTGATAACGGAATTAAATGCAGCGGTCACTGCATTAACTCCCGGATCTTTTTTCTCTATCTGCTGTAACAGTGATTTGGCTTCGGTTATAATATGTTCATACGCCCTTAAAAACTTACAGACAGTATCCTGCACTGCCTGGGAAAAATCTTTTGCGAACTTTTCTTCGCTCGAAGTATTCAGCCCCGAAAAGTCAAACTCCATTATCGTATAACTGTTTTTCTCCGGCGTAGGATGCTTGCCGATGTACAGATTACCGAATATCTGTTCGAATTCGTCTTTGGCATTGATGTCGTAATAACTGCGCAACGTTGTAAGAAAGGTTGACTTGCCGAACTTGCGCGGACGGATGAAAAAATGATTACGGTTATCTTCATTTTCCAGCTCTTTGATGAACCGTGTCTTGTCGATATAGGCATATCCCTGTAGAATAATATCTCGGAAACTCGAATTGCCGTACGGTAAACGTTTGAATAATCTTGTTGTCATTGCCATAATATTTCTGTCAATAAAAATATCCGCAAATGTAGTGATTTTATTTTTAGTAATTCATTTTTACAGCGTAATCGGGCTAAATCTTTTTTTGAGGTGCCGGAGAAAAAAAACCATCAGACCGAAATTATTCGCTATTTTGAAAATGGTTTAACCAATGCCAAAACCAAAGCACCTCAAAAAAAGATTTAGCC
>JAIRZR010000489.1 GCA_031267155.1 Prevotellaceae bacterium
CAAAAATACACAAAATATTTATTCTGCAAATATTTTTTTCGTTTTGTTTCTATCAACGAATCGCGAGCAGATAATGAGCTTAATCTCGAATGGAAAGATTTGCGCGACGGATTTGAAGCCTCATTCCGGAGAAAAACAGAATCCTCCAGTACAGAATTGTATTGCGGGTTAGGCTTGTAATAACGGATACAAAGGCAAAGAATCCTGACTGTAAACCGGGGATGGCAGAAACCTCAAAATAATATTTCGCCTTTTTTTTAAAAAATATTTGCAGTAAATAAAAAAGTATTACCTTCGCAGTCTGAAATGAGACATTGACAGTTCTTAGGAACAGCGCGGAAATTCATAAGTACCAATGTTTTATTTCATGCGAAAATAGCTCAGTTGGTAGAGCACAACCTTGCCAAGGTTGGGGTCGCGAGTTCGAGTCTCGTTTTTCGCTCAGGAAAAAGGACCTTATATTAAGGATTGATAAAATTGAAAAATGCGGAAATAGCTCAGTTGGTAGAGCACAACCTTGCCAAGGTTGGGGTCGCGAGTTCGAGTCTCGTTTTCCGCTCTCTTCGCAAGCCTTGTTTAAAGGTCTTTCTTGCATGTTTTTAATTAGTGAGTAATACGAAAAAATGTTGCTGCAGATGGAAAATTCGTACTTGTTTCAAGTCAATCTGAAAGGAATGATAGAGTTGCTTTCGGAACATATATACAGTTCTCCAAACGTCTTTGTCAGGGAACTGCTTCAAAACGGGATAGATGCTATTACGGCGCGGAAAAGTCTCGACGAATTCTTTTCGGGAGAAATCAATATTCATGTAAGCGATGACCATCCGGAAATCGTTTTTGAAGATAACGGGATGGGACTTTCGGAAGACGAAGTCCACAAATTCCTTTCCGTAATAGGGCAAAGCTCGAAACGTGACGATATTCTGGAAAAAGACTATATCGGGAAATTCGGTATCGGCCTGCTTTCATGCTTTGTAGTGAGCAACGAAATAATAGTGGAAACGCGTTCGCTATACAGGCAGCACGATGGAATACGCTGGACAGGAAAAGCCGACGGTACATATACCATAGAAAAAATCGCGGAAGAAATGTCGCCCGGAACCAAAGTCATTCTCCATCCCAAAAAGGAATGGAAACTGCTCTTTGAGGAAGAAACTCTTAAAAAGAATATCCTGTACTTCGGAAGCGCTTTGCCCACAAAAATCAGTCTGGTCAAAGGCAGCGAAAAAAACCTGCTGGTCGAAGGTACTCCCGTGTGGCTCAATCACGACAGTACAAAGGAAGAATTGCTGCAATACGGGAAGCAGGCTTTCAATATCAACTTTCTGGATGTTTTCAGAATGAGTTCGGCAACGGGCGAAATCGAAGGCGCAGGCTTTATCATGCCCTATAAAATCCAGTTTACCGGAGCCAAGGAACATAAAATCTATTTGAAAAGAATGTTTTTGTGCGAACAGGCAGGAAATCTTTTCCCCGAATGGGCTTCTTTCGTCAAATGCGTAATCAACACAAACGCTCTCAAACCCACTGCTTCCAGAGAATCGCTGATGGATAACGAAGACTTGAAAACGGCAAAAAAAGAGCTTAACCTCACATTCAAGGAATACCTTAAACTGCTGTCCGTCACAGACACAGACATACTGGAAGAAATCATCAGCATACACCACTTATATATAAAAGCCCTTGCCGCCGAAGATTCGGAACTGCTGAAACTGTTCGTGGATTACATCCCTTTCGAGACAAACAAGGGAATGTTGAATTTCAGATCGCTGAAAGCTTACAACGACGAAATATTCTATACTCCCTCAATGGACGATTTCAGACAGATCCGACGCATTGCAGGTTCGCAGGGCAAAACGGTGATTAATGCCGCCTACAGTTTCGAGAACGACTTGATTCGCAAGATTTCAATAGTCTTTCCAGGAATCAGGATAACAAAAATCACTCCTCAGGACGTTCTATCTAATCTTGGCGAGGCGATTGTTGACGACCGGAAATTCATGCTTTTCGAGGAAAGAGCCAATAAGGTATTGAAAGCCAGTTATTGCAAAGCCCAGATAAAAAAGTTCGAACCCGAAGATATGCCCGCAATATACGTCGCCAACGATGATGCTCTGAATAATAAGAATATAAGCAATCTCGCCAGCGCTTCAAACCCGTTTGCCTCAACCCTGCACGGTTTTATAAAGAAAAAGGAGGAACTGATTCCGACCTTATGTTTCAACAGGGATAATACCCTGATAAACGATTTGATAGACCTTGACGATGACACAATGTTCGAGGCGGTTATAAATATCCTGTATGTGCAGTCGCTGATGCTGGGAAACTATCCTGTCAACAAAAAGGAAATGATGACTTTCAACGATTCCATATATAAACTGCTGATAATGGGGATGAGTAATTTCTCCCAACAACTGGATCTAAGTATCTGACGAATCCAAACCGTGATTTCTACAGAACTCCTTCTGTCAGCCTCGGTTTGCAGTCCGTCATTGCGGGCTGACCAGCAATACATGCTGTCCCGGTTCGGACAGAATAATATCACAAGGTCGATACTGTTGTCGTCCAATGTAGGGGGCGACCTTGCAGTCGCCCAAAATGCGGTCGCCCTAATCCGGATTAGAGAGCGCAGCCTGAAGCAATCCAGTGAATAACAATAGGGAACTTCTAAAAACTCTATATTTTTTCTCACTTTTTTTGAACTCATTTTTTCCAATACAGTTGATATACATTTCATTCATTGACATTTCCATAAATCCGAATATATGCTCCACCCGCGTCCAGAGGATCGCCCAATTTACTTATCTTGCTCAGGCGGAGGTCATGAACCCAAAAACCGTAATCTTTATGCCGTTTAAATGTCTTCATCCGTATGATATTAAATTTCGGTATAAAATTAGTAATAATTATTTGATTGACAAAATATTATTACATTTACTTTGAAAAAAGTGAGTTTTTAGAAGCCCCCTATTGTAATTCATAAAATGAGACGCAACTATTTTTCAATAGCCCACCCTGCGGACAATTGAAGAGCGAATTTTTGCCGTACACCCAAGCAAATTCTGTAAATCCTGCTCCTGTTATCAAAACAGCGCTGTAATAGCAGAAGCAATTATCAGCAGCAGGAAAAGGGAATTTGCAATGATATTTTTATTGATTTTAACGAACAGGATTCTCAGGCGCACTGTTGTAGAGACAATTATTATCTGAAGCATTAATTTGCTTTCGGGAGCGAAAAGCAGGAATATCAGTATCGAAGCGTACATTATCATATCGAATGAACGCATGCAGGATATTGTTTTTTGATTTATTCCGCTACCTCTTGACTTTGCCGGCATTAGTATTTCCGTGGCAAGCAGCACAAGGATAAATATGCAGAAAATATACTGGGATACGCTCATCTCCACAATTCTCAACGACAAATCGTCAGGAACGGCGCCGTTTATCGTCGATTCAATCGGATACAGCCAGTTTCCCGTGGAAAAATGGAAAATGAAAATGGAAAAATAGAAGGGAACGAGGAATCCCGCGATTGAAATTATCCAGTCCCTGAACTTGACAATCTTGAACCGGTACAGCGAAATTATATGCGGAATAAACAGATATACCGAACAGTCATAAAAGAGACTTGCCATGCCAAGATACATCGCCGACAAAAATATCCCCTTATTATCAGACTGTTTCCTGTATGTGCCGAAAAGCGTATTGCATGACAGGAGTATGAAAACCGTAGCAAAATGAATTTCGGACAGGGGATGCAGATACGAAAAACCTCCGGCTTGAATAATCCATAGCCATACCAGCAGGTGTTCCCTGCCCGTGAAGGACAGATTGTCGTAATTGATTTTGTAAATCAGTAATCCGCCTGCCAGCATCAGCGCCATGGAAATCAGGAGAGACAGGCGTCCGTGAAAAATATCCGCAAACTCCTTAAACACGGAATGTTTCCACTCTGCCGTGTCGGGAATATCAAAAAACAAATCCCTGGAATACAGCAGCAGCAATATAAGCAAAGCAAACATCAGAATCCTGAATACCTTGCGTCTTATATTGTCGAATATCATTTTAGATAAGCATATTACATTTTTTCAGGAACGTTTATTCCCAGCAGGTTCATTCCCTTTTTGATTATTTCCGCAATCAGGAACGACAGGGCAAGGCGCATGTTTTTGTTTGCGATATTTTCCTCTTTCAGAATGGGATAATCGTGATAGAACTGGTTGTATTCCTTCGCCAGATCGTAAATGTAATTGGCAATCAGCGCAGGCGAGAAATTTTCTCCCGCAAGCCTGACTGTTTCGGGAAACGTGTCTGCCAGCTTAATCAGTTCCAGTTCCTTACTGTCCGGAGTAGCCATAAGCAGCCCGTCAAAGAAAGACGCGCTTTCATTCCTGCGCAGAATGGATTTTATCCTTGCGTGCGTATACTGGATAAAGGAAGCGGTATTACCGTTGAAATCAATGGATTCCTTTGGATTGAAAAGCATGGTTTTTTTGGGATCGACTTTAAGAATGAAATACTTCAAAGCGCCCAAACCTATCATATTGACAATACTGTCAGCTTCTTCGCCTGTCATTTCATTGAGTTTGCCCAGCTCTTCCGACACTTCCCTTGCCGTGCGGAGCATTTCTTCAACAAGATCATCCGCGTCAACCACAGTGCCTTCCCTCGATTTCATCCTGCCTTCGGGCAATTCCACCATTCCGTACGAAAGATGGTAGATATCGTCCGACCATTTGTAGCCAAGTTTAAGGAGAATAAGTTTAAGCGCCTGGAAATGGTAATTCTGCTCGTTTCCAACGACGTATATCATTTTGTCGAATCTGTACTCGTCGAAACGCTGTTCCGCCGTTCCCAAATCCTGTGTCATATACACGGATGTTCCGTCGCTGCGCAGGAGCAGTTTCTGATCCAGACCCTCGCCTGTGAGGTCAATCCACACCGAACTGTCTTCCCTTTTGGAGAATATTTTCTTAGACAGACCTTCCTCCACAATTTTTTTGCCCAGCACCCAGGTATTTGATTCGTAATACGTTTTATCGAACGACACGCCAAGACTGCGGTAAGTTTCATCAAATCCTGCATATACCCAGCCATTCATTTTTGTCCACAGTGCAATTGTCTCCGGATCTCTGGCTTCCCATTTACGCAGCATTTCGCGCGCTTCCACAAAGATTGGAGCGCTGTTTTCGGCTTCTGCCCGTGCTACTCCTCTGTTTACGAGGTCTTCAATCTGCGATTTATATTCCCTGTCGAACTTCACATAGTAGTTTCCAACCAGATGGTCGCCTTTTTCCCCGGAGCTTTCGGGAGTTTCACCGTTTGCGAAATTCAGCCATGCAGTCATTGACTTGCATATATGGATTCCCCTGTCGTTTACCAGATTGACCTTTATGACTTCGTGTCCGCAGGCTTCAAGAATCTTCGAAACCGACCAGCCAAGCAAAATATTGCGTATATGTCCCAGATGCAGGGGCTTGTTTGTGTTTGGAGAAGAATATTCCACCATAACCCGCTTGCCTGCAGGCGCATGGAAACCGAAATTTCCGTCTTTGATAAATTCCGTAAGCTTTTCGAGCCATAAGAACGGTTTCAGCTTTATATTCAAAAAACCTTTGACGATATTTACAGAATCAACAATAAACAGACGCTTCAACAGGCGATCTCCCAATTCTTTGGCGGTCTGTTCCGGCGACTTCCGGCTCCATTTCAGGAACGGAAAAATTACCAGAGTATAGTCGCCTTCAAACTCTTTCCTTGTCCTTTGAACCTGCACAGGGATCTCCGGAATGTCGGGATATAATTCTTTGATAATATCTACGATATGCGTCTTAATGATGTTTTCTATGTCCATAGCGATAAAAATCTCAATTCCTGAAGTCTAAAGTCCGCGAATTACGCGAATTATTTTTTTCCCTGATTTGCGACCGCAGCCATTTTCCTGCTGATTTCGTCCGGATCGCCCAGGAAATAATCTTTAAGAAGATTCATATCGTCGTCAAATTCAAAAACGTAAGGGATTGCAGTAGGGAGATTCAGGCTTACGATTTCGGAATCGGAGATGTTTTTCAAAAACTTGATGATCGCCCTCAGACTGTTGCCGTGGGCAGCGATTATAATCTGCTCATACTGTTTCAGGGAGGGTACAATTACCTTTTCCCAGTATGGAACGGCTCTTTCGACTGTCTCCTTCAGGGATTCGGTTAACGGGAGTTCGCAGTCTTTCAATTCGCTGTAGCGGATATCGGCACGCGGATTGCGGGGATCGCCGGATGCAAGAGGCGCCGGCGCAATGTCATAGCTTCTGCGCCATACAAGAACCTGGTCTTCACCGTATTTTGCAGCCGTTTCCGCCTTGTTGAGTCCCTGCAGCATTCCATAGTGTTTTTCGTTCAGTCTCCATGACTTTTCAACGGGAATCCAGTCCAGATCCATGATATCCAGGACTCCGTTCAAAGTCTTGACAGCTCTTTTCAGATAGGAAGTATATGCTTTCTGAAAACAGAAGCCGTTTTCTTTCAGGGTCTTGCCCGCTAAAACCGCTTCTTCCACTCCTTTTGGCGACAGATCAACATCTGTCCAGCCTGTAAATCTGTTTTCGTTATTCCAAACGCTTTCTCCATGACGGAGCAATACTACTTTTTTCATTATCTAATCTGTTTATTATTTATTATTCAATCACTAATCCCTGATCACTTTTACCTCGCCCGAAGCGCCGATTTTTATAATCGAAGAGGGTTTTCCAGTCATTTTCCCTGCATATTTCGCATCAGCAACATAATCAACTCCACCGATAATGGCTTTGGATATTTCGCTGAATGATCCCGGCGCCGGCATGCCCGAAATATTCGCAGACGTCGATACTACAGGACGTTTCAGCGCTTTAATCAAGCCGGTACAGTATTCGTGGTTCACCAAACGTATTCCGATGCTCCCGTCGGAAGCAGTTACGCCGGAAGATATTCCGCAGGCGTCCGGAAAAACAACGGTCAGGGGCTTGTCGGATATTTCAAGCAGCTGAATCGCAACTTCGGGAACAGTCTGTACATATTTATATATCATGTTTATATCGGAAACCAGTATAAGCGAGGATTCTTCCTTTTCTTTCCGCTTCAAATTATACAGCTTCTTTACAGCCTCATCGTTTGTGGCGTCGCAGCCTATCCCCCACACCGTATCTGTGGGATACAATATTATTCCTCCCTGTTTCAGGATTCCCGCCGCCTGTCTTATATCGTTTATCATTCTATCTTTTAAAGATTTACCTGTATATAAATAATCCGCAAATGTACGTATATTTTTCTTTATACAAAATTTTTGGAGAGAAACGAGGGCGAAATGTTATTTTGAGGCGCTATGGACATATTCTATTTGGATCTACCGTTATTTGTGTGGAAGCATGTCAAGATCACCGTGAAAAAAGAGGATTGCGATTCTGAAATTTTCAGTATTTCTGTAGCCTCTTCCAATTGTCTTTAATTCCTGAATTGATCCGTTCAGTCGTTCTGCCCGTGCATTACTGGCACCTGTTTTCATGGCATTCAAAATACCTTTTTCATGCCGCTCAAACATTTCCACTACCTCTGTTATTTCTTTTATATTTGCGTTTTTAGCATTACGTTTCCACATATAAAACAGAGACAGTGCACTTACTGTTAACGGACTCTTTGTTAAAATATCGCGGAAATTTTCTTTTATTCGCCATGCCCGTGAAACTTCATAATTACTGTTGTCTATGGATTGAAATTTAAAGTACTGCTCATCCGTAAAATTCGCTGTATCCTTGAGAAACAGCCATTTGGTTTTACGCAAATCTTCGTTTTTCCGGACTTCACGTCTGCGGACTCTGTCCACAGCCTTATTCAGGTATGTTACCGAATGATACGGATCATGACAGTGCAGTGCATTTGGAAACCATGATTTTATGCCGTTAATATACGGTTGCCACATATCACTGCATACTGTTTTTACTTCAGACCGCTGTTCCTCCGACAATGCCGTCTGACACAGTTCATTAACTGCATCAGTGTTCCGACCTTCAATTACATCAATTACGATGCCCGTCTGTTCATCGGATAAAATTGAAATGTAATCATGTCCCCTGTGAACGGATTTTTCATCAATACTCAAATAGTAATAACGCTCGTCAGGAGTACGGCGGGAAAGACCGGTATGTACTGCGCTGTGCATGACTCTGTGTACCTGTTCAAAACTGATACGAAGTAAATTAGCTGTCTGTGTCTGACTTTTGGTCGCCTGCAGGGTTTCTATCGCTTTTTTTTAAGCAAATTTGTCAGACGTTCATATTCATCCGCCCAGGGAACCGAAACGGTCCTGAAGAAACCCTGTGAATCAATGTAACGGGGAAGCTGTGCTACAATATAAGTCTTATACTGCCACAAATCCAAATGTCGCCACCTGCGCTCTTTGCGATGATCGTATATCGGATAGGAAATCCCTTTATCTTCTACAAAATCATATTTATAACGTAATTTTACATATATCTCTTCTTCCCGTTCATCTGTCTCTGCTGACGTTATTTCCCACTGACTGTTCAATGGTAAAAGTATTTGTTCCAATACTTGTTCTGTATCTGTTTTCATTACGCAAAAGTACAACTTTCCACACAAATAACGGTAGAACCTCTTTTTTTAATAATGAAGCATGCTTTATTAGAACTTCATAGTAGTATTCCGCTTTTACTAAAATATCAAAAGCATCTTTTAATAGAAACTCTTCTTCAATTCCTCCGTGGTTTTTATGTACAACCAATCCTAATTTGAAGTGATATGGCACATAATCATAGAGTTTTAGATTTTTCAAATCCATTAACTCTTCCAACCAACCATAAGATATGCCAAGCTCAAAGACATCCCTATTCTGCTTGTAATAATCATTCCATATTGTTGCAATCGTACAAATATCCTTTTTAGGAGGATATTTCTTTGTATAGAATGATACCAATTGCTGTAAAGGTTTGCTAATCATGGAA
>JAIRZR010000492.1 GCA_031267155.1 Prevotellaceae bacterium
AGTAGTTCAACCCGCTCCGGGGTTGAGAAAAGAGGTTCGCTCTACCCCGAGCTGCGCCTGCGGCTTGCGCGGGGTTATCCACCTTGGACGCCTTCCGGCGTCGACCTGTAATGTACATATAATATATCTGCGTAACATCAGTTATGTTACAATAAAACAAGATGCACAATTAAAAAAAACGCTGCATCCATCAACTGTTAAAAAAACATACGATGGATAACAGTGGAAAGTAGATGATGCCGGAAAGTGTCGGCCTGTCATGCATAAAACCAAGCTGCACGGAGTAGCTGCACGGAGTATAATAATCGTGAAAAATGAGTCATCCGGATTTTTTTCTTCCGAATATTCCGTATATTTGCCGCCGTATATGACGGGAAAACAATGTATTTGGGATTGTTTAACATCTGAAAAATAAATTATTTATATATGAAAAAAAATCTTACTGTTTTGGTTATTGCCCTTTTGTCCTGTACATGCAATGTCTGCGGGCAATCGTTTAAGGCCGCGTTTGAAAAGGCGCTGAGTGAAAAAGACATGACAAAAGCCGAAAAGATACTTCAGGACTGGGATATGACGGACGCAAACGATGCGGAGTTGTATATTTCTTATTTTAACTTCTATACGCTCAAAAGCATGGAGAAAGATTCGACTGCTTACGATAAGGAATATTCCCGGAAAGCGCTTGATTTTATATCCGAAGGAATCGAACGTTTCCCTGTGCGGCTGGATATGCGTCTCGGGAAAATTTATATGCTTGAGAAACTGAAGGATTACGATGCGTTCACGAATGATATTATCGGTTTGATACGCTATTCGAAGAAAACCGGGAATAACTGGAAAGGCGAGGGTTTCAGACTGGTGGACAAGCCGGACGAGATGCTTTACGGCGCCGTCCAGGATTTTCTGGGAAAGATATTTGCAAAAAATGATGCGGCGCTCGACGGGAAAATCATATCTATCTCCGAAGAGATGCTGGAAAACTATCCGGACCATACGCAAAGCCTGCTCAATATTTCTACCATAAGTATTAAGCGGAAAGATTATGACAAATCGCTCGAAGCGCTCTTGAAAGCGGATAAAATCAAGCCTGACGATTCGATTCTTAAATATAATATTGCGTACGTTTATCAGGAAAAGGGCGACAAGGAAAATGCAAAAAAATATTACAAGCTCGCTGTCGACAATGCAAAGGAAAAAGAAAGCCGTCTCAAGGAGGCCGCACAGAAACAGTTGGATGCATTGAAATAGTAAAATATGTCCAGTCAATTTATTCCTACGGGACTTGGTACTGAAAAGATAAGTAAGCTGCTGAGGCAATATGCCGTACCGGCCATTATTGCGATGACGGCGTCTTCGCTCTACAACATGGTAGACAGTATTTTCATCGGGCAAGGCGTTGGCGCGCTCGCCATCTCCGGCCTCGCCGTTACGTTCCCGTTCATGAACATCGCTGCGGCATTCGGCACGCTGGTCGGTATCGGGGCCGGCACGCTCATCTCGGTCAAACTGGGCCAGAAGGATTACATCTCCGCACAAAAAGTATTAGGCAATGTTTTCATGCTGAATATTGCCATCGGCATATTGTTCACGATCGCGTCGCTAATCTTCCTTGATCCCATCCTGTATTTTTTCGGTGCAAGCGAAAACACGATACGCTATGCCCATGAATACATGGAAATCATATTATACGGGAATGTGATCACTCATCTTTATTTCGGACTGAATAACGTATTACGTTCATCCGGACATCCCCGGAAAGCAATGATGCTTACGATTACGACCGTCATCCTGAACACCATACTGGATCCGATTTTTATCTTTGCCTTCGGGTGGGGCATAAAAGGCGCTGCGATTGCCACGGTACTGGCGCAATTCGTATCCCTCGTATGGCAAGTCCGGATTTTCATGAATAAGAACGAGTTGCTGCATTTCCGTAAAAGGATTTTCAACCCCGATTCCCGCCTTGTAAAGGATATGCTGGCGATCGGGCTGTCTCCGTTCCTTATGAATGTCGCTTCGTGCTTTATTGTTATCCTCGTGAATAATGCCATGAAGAAGCACAGCGGCGACTTAGCCATCGGTGCGTTCGGGATTGTGAACCGGCTTGTGTTTATATGCGTCATGATCGTGATGGGACTGAACCAGGGCATGCAACCCGTTGCCGGATACAACTACGGGGCGCGGAAGATGTCGCGGGTGCTGGAAGCGCTGAAAATTACCGCATTCTTTGCAACGATTGTCACGACTGCCGCATTTCTGGCAGGCGAACTGATACCCGGACCAATGACGCGCATATTCACTTCGGACGAAGAACTCGTCGCACTGTCTGTTTATGGCTTGCGTCTTACGGTTATGTTTTTCCCCTTAATCGGGGCGCAGATCGTAATCGCAAACTTTTTCCAGAGTATCGGCATGGCAGGCAAGGCTATATTTCTATCCCTGATCAGGCAAGTATTAGTGCTGATTCCTTGCCTTATCGTCCTTCCCGAACTGTTCGGACTGACGGGGGTGTGGATCAGTTCGCCGGTAGCGGACATTGTCGCCTGCGTCGTTTCAACGATTATGATTATTCATCAGATAAAGAAACTTAAAACCGGACAGATATGATTATTACGATTGGAAGGCAATTGGGAAGCGGTGGCCGTGATATTGGGAAAAAGCTGTCGGAAGCGATGAATATCGCTTATTACGACAGGGAACTTATAGAGATTACGGCGAAAGAGAGCGGACTGAACAGGAAACTTTTTGAAGAAGCGGACGAACGGGCGCGAACCGGTTTTTCCGCAGGTATTTTAGGCATGCGCGTCCCCTTCCTTAGCGAAGGCGGGATTGCGTGCGGAGGGCTGTCGAATGAAATGCTTTTTCAGATTCAGAGCGATGTGATTCGAAGCCTTGCCGATAAACAGCCGTGTGTCTTCATCGGTCGCTGCGCGGACTATATACTGCGCGACCGCAAAGACTGCTTCAGCGTATTCATCTGCGCGAACGAAGAAGACCGGATCCGGCGTATTATCAGTTACGGCGACAACAGCATACCGGTCGAAAAAGCGCGTGATTTAATGGAACGGGGGGACAGGAGACGCGCTGCATTTTACAACTATTATTCAAATAAAACCTGGGGCGAAGCCTCAAGCTATCACGTATGCATCAATTCGTCCGTTTTCGGCGTTGACGGAACTGTCTCGCTGCTGAAAGAAATGATGGGAAAAGTAAGCTTTTATAGCGAATAAATGTCTTTCGTTAGAGTCCGCACGTCTTCTTCCCGTGTAGCCCAGCTTGTGCAAAATCTGACGGCAGCCTGATGATCATTGATATTTGTCCACAGTTCGAACGCATATTTCAGTGACAGGATGCGGATTTGCTCTCTCGTAAGTATCGGGAATTGCTGGTTGGTAGGCGATTCGCATAAAAACTTAAAGCCTTTTGCCGTAAACGCGTCGCGTATCATCATCGCCATTTGCACGGCATGGCGGGATATTTCAAAATATAACCCGCCGTCAAACAAAGTCTCAAACTGCAAACCAAGCAAACGCCCTTTAGCCAGCATTCCGCCCCGCTGCTTGATAAAGTAACGGAAATCTTTTTTCAGGTTTTCATTCGTTATCACGACCGCTTCGCCGAATAACGCGCCTACCTTCGTGCCTCCGATATAAAAAACATCGCACATCTTTGTGATATCCGGCATTGTAAGGTCATTACCTTCTGCCGCCAGCCCATACCCAAGACGCGCCCCGTCCATAAAAAGCGGCAATCCGTTTTTGCGGCACGTATCACTCAACGCCTGCAATTCCCGCTTTGTATATACGGTACCGCCTTCCGTCGGATTCGATATATAAACCATACCGGGCTGTACGATATGCTCATGGTTCGCATCACTCCAATGTTCCGAAAACGTGCGTTCTACCTGCGCAGCCGTAAGTTTACCGTCTTCCGCCTGTAATGCCAGCACCTTATGTCCGGTAGCTTCGACGGCTCCCGTTTCATGCACATTTATATGCCCCGT
Organism: Prevotellaceae bacterium; assembly: GCA_031267155.1. GTDB lineage: Bacteria > Bacteroidota > Bacteroidia > Bacteroidales > UBA932 > JAIRLF01. Next base: position 4,004 of record JAIRZR010000492.1, read on the forward strand.
CGTTGCTGCAATCACCCCCTGATGCGGACGCAGAACAGAGGCTATAACCGTAGAATTTGTCTGCGTTCCCCCCACCAAAAAGTGAACATCTACCGCTTCATTTCCGCACAAGCCACGCACAAGCCGACGCGCATTTCCGCAATACTCGTCTTCGCCATATCCCTTTGTTTGCTCCCTATTAGTTTCCGCTAAGCGTTCCAATATTCGCGGATGCGCACCTTCAGCATAATCACATTCAAATCGTATCATATTTCCCGATAATTTTGTCTACTCGTTTAAAAACCGGACAAACGTACATAAAATAATTCAATTACCTGTAAATAGATAAAGATTTCCGGTGGAATTGATAAAGGGAAGATTGATAAATGACGCCGCACGCAGGATAATGATTCGTGATTATGAATAAATATTTCATTTTAGCCTGGAAATATTGCAGTGAATTATTTTTTTTGTACTTTTGACCGATGATTTATAAACAATATGATATATACAAACAACTTATGAAACATTTTTTTATCTTTTTGCTGTTCATATCCATATCTAACTGGAATCGGATTGCCGCCCGTGAAACCGTCCTCACGTACAACATCGGTGATTTTCAAGTCAGTATATTGTCCGAAGGCGGTCAGGATGCCGGCAGTTCAATGCTGGCCGGCGCTACTCCCGAAATAATCGACAAATATCTTCCCGAAGGCGTTTTCCGGCTCGAAATACAAGCTTTCCTTGTCCGCACCCCGGACAAGAACATTCTGATAGACGCCGGCACGGGGCAGAACCTGTCCGGCAATCTGGAATCGCTGAATATCGGCGGTGACATGATACACGTAATCCTCCTTACTCACATGCATGGCGACCATATCGGCGGCCTGTTGAAAGACGGCAAAAAAGCCTTTCCACAGGCGGAGCTGTACCTCTCGCAGGCGGAATACGATTTCTGGCAGGCCAGCGAACGGGGAGCGGACGCCCGGAAAGTCCTCGAAGCTTATAAGGACAGGCTGCACCTGTTCGTCCCCGGCGAATTAGGCGGTGAGATATCGGATTTGCTTCCCGGCGTCAAGCCCGTTGCTGCGTACGGCCATACACCCGGACATACGGCCTTCCTCGTGGAATCGCTCAAAACGCAATTACTGATATGGGGCGATGTAACCCATGCCATCCCTGTACAAATGCCTCACCCCGAAATATCAATGACGTTCGACAACAACCGGGAACAGGCCGCCGCCACCCGGAAAAAAATCCTTGAATACGTACAAAAAAACAGGATACGCATCGCCGGCGCTCATATCGTACTGCCTGCAATCGGAGATATCCGGCCGGGCAAAGCCGAAGGTGAATACGAATTTATCCCCATGTGCACATGCGAAGCAATCTGACGACTATGTACAGGCAAATAATTGTCATCATCGCAATCACTGCACTGTGCAGTTTATCGTTCGCCCCCGGAAAAATCAAATGGGTAGCTATCGGCGACTCCATAACCTATCTCAACGATCATCTCGACGAAACGGGCCACAGGGTCGAAAAAGGATACCTGACAAGGGTAACTGAAAAATTACCGGACATGGCTTATGTAAACAAAGGCTACAACGGCTGGACAACGGGTGGTATCGCAGACAAAATCGACGAACTGGGGCTGGAAAAAGCCGACGTATATTCCGTTTTTTTGGGTACAAACGACTGGTGGCGTGGACGCCCCGTCGGTTTGATGGCCGATTATGAAAACAGCACGGGAAGCGGTACCGTGTACGGCGCATTCCGGATCATCATCGACAAGCTGAGGTCGCTGAACGACAAAGCTCCAATTATACTGATTACGCCGTTGCAAAGAGGAGATTTCGTTTATATCGGCAACTACAAAAACAACGCTTACGGTTCATACAGCGAAAAGCACGGACAGGCGTTGTCCGACGTAGTCAAGGCCATTCAAAAAATCGCCCGGAAAGAAAAACTGGAAGTGATTGACTTGTATCATAAAAGCGGTATCAACATAAAAAACATGGTAAGGTTTAAACGGCTCAAAGACCCCGCAACAGGACAGTACAAAAACTATCCATACCCCGCCTATAAGAAAATCCCGTTCGACCCGGAAAACGATGAATACCCCTATCCCGCAGAAGTTGCGGGCATGACCTACGACGGCCTCCACCCTTCGGATAAGGGAAATGAGATAATAGCCGACATGCTCGTGAACAAAATGAAATCTCTTCAAATTCCATAAAAAGCATCATTTCATTAAAACTCCTCGTCTTCCATTGCCCCTCCAGGTTCTGTCTCTCTTATATAGTGATTTTGTAAAAAATATAATAAGGCTGTAAATGCTCCAAATGCAGCTATGTGTTGATACTTCTTATTAAATTGATCATCCTTGTCTTTTCCTCCATAATCTGAAATACCACGTATCACCAACCAGGTGTTCTTGAATTCTTTACATGCAATACAAAATCCTGCACTCTCCATTTCTACAGCAATTATTCCTTTATCAGAAGGTATTGCCTTTCTTAGCAACTTTAAACTACTTCCATCTGCAAATAATTTTTTCCCGGAAGCAATTGTTCCCACTTTTAATTCGGAGTTATCAACCAGCTCGATATTAAATTCTGATTCTACAATCTCTCCATAATCTTTTACGATTTTCTTATATATTTCCCTCCATTTATCTGGTTTCATTTCAAAAGATTGAATGTCTCGTATTAATTTTTTATCATGAATCTCTGAATGTTTGGGTCTGTACTCAATTTTACCGCCAGATTCTAACCGTTGAGGCTCATAATCAACTATTTCTTTGCTCATGATAACACTGTATTTTTTTATTTCTTCTTTCAATCCGGCAGCAATACCACACAAAATCGCTAAATCACAATTATATTCTTGGAATACGCGCATGGCTACAATAGAACACTCTAAATCACCTGATTCCCCAATACATACAATCAATGCGCGCAATTTATCACGACTATTTTCACGTTCTATATCAACCTCCCAAGCATTAATTCCATTTAAGTTTGCACTTCTAACAGATTTGTTTTCTTCAGTAAGAGGAAACATTTTTTCTAATGCCTTAAATTCATTTTTTATGACAGTAAAAATTATAATATCAACTTTACCTTTTGCTTTTAGAACGGAGTTCTTGGGAATTTTATCTATAAGTTGATAGAATTTATGCATAAAATCTTTGTATTTTAATTGTCTTGCATATTTATCATCCTCATTTGTCAAAAAATATAAGATAGATTTACAATTTTCGAGAATATCTTTAAGCTTAATTTCTTTTTCTGCCATAGCTCATTATTATTTATTTAATATTAAATTCATATAAACTTAAAACATGTAATCCTTCATATTGCTTTTCGTATTCTTTTGTTTTTTGTGGATTAAAATTTATTATCGGGAAAAAACATTTAGGAGATATGTCTAACTCCCCAAGTATTTTCATCATACTTTCAAAAGTAGTACCATCTCTATGAAATTCATCAATAATAACATAATCATATTGATATGAATGCAAATGCTTTATTGCTTTTTTCCAATCTTCTCCAATGGCCTCCCTTTTTTCATCTAACGGAATGCCTACACTTTTTGCCTTAAAAAAATATTTCAAACTTTCTGCTAATCTATTCGATGGTGTTGCATTTTTCTGCCTTTCATCGGGGAATATAAAAAATGTTCTTCCTGAATTTTCTATGAGATCAATCTTAATTGATTTCAATAAATTCAGATATTTATAAACAATATATCCAGAATAATCATCAAACCAATTATTCATATTAATAACAGAATCTAATCTGTTATTTTCTTTAGTCCCATATCCATATATTTCTTCTCCGTAACCTGCCTTATCGGCTAAATCCCAAAAATCATAGCTTTTTAACACATCAATCTTCTCTTCTCCAAGTCGATCATGGGATAGATTAATTTACATAAAGGACATCCATTATTAGCGAATTTTGTCTCTATTTCAACATCAAGCAAATATTGTATTTGATAATTTGATCCATCAACATTGAGTATTCGTTCCTGCGACTCAGAGTTTAAAATTGACAAAAAAAATACATTATCCTTTAAACCGTTTATTTTCTCAAACAAAACGGGTCTCATCTCTCTTATCATATCTTTCATCGAAGTTCCGGTAAATATTAAATCGGAAATAAACAGTACCTTTCCTTCGTGATATTTATCGATTATTTTACCAGAATCTTTAATAATGTCTTCATAACTGTGAGCGCCTTGATAATTTGGAAATGGGCGTTTTGGCTCATTCATAATATCAGTAGATAAATGCTCGATACATGGTTGTAGCCAGGGAGAATATTTTGCAGCATAAATGATAAATTCTAATTCTTTGTTATTATCTTGGTTTTTAATGAATTCCATCACAAGAATTTTGATCTCTTCTTCGCAAAAACGGCCATCGTAAAAATATCTGTGACAACGATTTCTTTTTTCCATAACCTTAAAATGTCCCGTTCTTCTTATTAATTTGCGTCTAAATAACTCTTTAGGATCGGGAGAAGCTTGCTTAAGTTTTTCATTATATTTCGATGGATTATATTGTTCAATGGATTTCTTAGGATGAAAGTTTCCTGTTTCGTCAATAAGAAAAACGAATCCTTTATCAATATCTTCTTGTAATAATTCGTAAAATATATCCTTTTCAGAGAAATCGGATAAAAGAACATCTTGGAAAATAAAAAATCGAATATTCCCTGTTTCTTTTGATTTTTCCAAAATATTTGATAAATGACGGAACATCGACCCGAATAACTGATCCCTTTTAATGCCTCGAATATCCAGGCAAATATAAAATTCCCCATCTTTTCTTATCATCCCTTGCTCTGTTAGTAAATTTGCCGATGCAATCCATTCTGCAAATTTATTTTTCAGGATATCTGAATCTGATGATGAGGATTGTATTATTGGAATTGTATAAAAAAGTTTTTCTGTTTCACCAGACTCCAGAATCCACGATAATTTCTCTTGCTTGAGTAAGAGCTTCATTTTGAGTAAGAACTTCTCGAGTAAGAGCATTCTCTTGCTTGAAGTTTTTTCTTGAGTAAGAGCATTCTCTCGAGTAAGAGCTTTAATCGTAGAGAGATAGAACCTTTTTTCTTCTTCAGTAATTTTCTTTTTCGAAAGTTCTACAAATTCAAATTTCAAAGGATATAATAAATGTTTCATTCTCTTTTAAGTGGAAGGCTGACTATTAACATATTACCATTTAATTGAGGACTTTTATCCTCAATTTTATTAATCTCAGCTTGATAATATTTCTTGTATTTTGCGTCTTCTATTTTTTTTAACTTTTCAGAAAAACTATCTTCAAGTTTTTTTATATTTAAAAAATAATCCCCCGCCCTTACGGACACTTGTCCATCTAACAAATCTATTGCCGCATTCAAAAGGGTTGTCAATCCCATACCAGGATACTTAAGGGGAGAGTCCCCTTGTTTAAATTCGGGATTTTCTTTATGAGATGACCCTCGAGGATCTTCTGAGACTCCAGGAAAAAAAGATGACAGTAATATTAAACCATCGTCATTTAAAATATTTTGCATACTAATTCCCGACTCGCTCTCGTTTGCCGGTGTTTCGTCTGGAACATCTGAATTAATAATAATTTTATCAAACGGACTATTTTCATATTTTATGGAATATGATGCATGAAAATTTCTAATATCCTTATGAAAACCCATGTTATTCCTAATTGGCTGACCTTTTCCATGCGCATTTTTAAGAGTTTCAATTATACTCTTTCCATTATCCCAAAAATAAATATCTAAAGTATATTTATAACAGTCATTATTATCCATTATCTCTGTTTTTTTAACAACAGCTGCAACTAACAATTTGTTTGCTTCCGAATGTCTTTGAGAATTTGTAGCACATTCATATATTATACGATTAGAAACAAAACGTTCCTTATTATAATCAGGACTATCTAAGTGCCTTTTCAAAAAAGCTCTCATTTCGGCGTCAGTCCAAATAGAATGCAATTTCTCTACTGCGCATATTTTTTCAAAATCATCTTTAAATGGCATGGATTCACAAAAAACACATATATCCTTAGTCTTCAATGCATCTGCCAATGTGTCAAAATTTTCATATTTTTGAGTTCGGAGGGATTCTTGACAATTTCTTTTCAAATTTATGTTTTCACCAAAGTACTTTAAACTATCTTCTGTGATGATGTCTCTAAATTTTTTACCTGTTAAATTCGCAATAATGCTTGGCAATCTAAAATATCGTATAGAATTTCTTTTATTTTCATCTTCGGGGATTTTCAATTGTATATCGACGCCTTCCGATATTTTTTTATCAATAGATTCAATCAAAAAGATTATATATGGCATTCCTAAATGTATGCCATCATTCAAATCAATTAGTTGTTCGACTTCATCTTTTTTAGACAAGTCTTTAACAGACTTCTCTAAATTATCAATAGAGCGTGGTGCATCTATGGTAGCTTGGTATTTTTCCGATTCCTCCGATTCAATAAGTTCCATTTTTTATCCGAATAAAAGTTGGGCAAAAGTAATAAGAATAGTTTGAATTTTAGTCATTAAAAGCAAATAAAATTCGATTTTATTTTTATTTTACTTATATTCAATTATATACGATCCAAAAAAATCATTTTCACGAAGCCGCCTTCTACTTTTTTCCAATTAGACACCTGTTGTTCTCGGAAATATAACCGGAAACAAACGGCTTTTCCGACTCCAATTTATACGATAGGGAAAAGTATTTTGCGCTGTTTGTCTGGATAGAAATTTGTCGCATCGGCATGTAATCCGGACAATTCCGTCGTGTCCGACGTTGTTTGTCTATAAGGAAGGCGTATATTTCTGCGCCGGACAGGGCATGAAGTCGCAATCAACAGTTATAGACAGCTTTTCGTTTGTGACGGGATGAGTGAATTTCAGGGACTGTGCATGGAGGTACAGGCGGTTGGCCGGGATGCCATACAGACGGTCGCCTTTAATTGGCGCATCCAGTCCGTCGGGATGCGCCGAATGGACGCGCAATTGGTGTGTGCGTCCCGTCAGGGGATAAAAGGCTACGAACGTATACCGGCCGGCGCGCTTCAAAACTTTGTATCTTGTTACGGCCGGTTTCCCGTATTCGTAGTTGACCGCCTGACGGGGACGGTCATCCGGGTCAAGGCATAGCGGGAGTGCGATCTCGCCTGCATCATCAGT
>JAIRZR010000518.1 GCA_031267155.1 Prevotellaceae bacterium
GTCAAAACTTCCTTTCTCGGATATAAGGACGATTTCAGGCTGATCAGGGCAAACGCAAACGACACTTTGAAACCGATTGTCCTGGAGAAATCGTATCTGATACTCGATACGGCGATCATTATCGGCAAAGTTCCCGAAATGCTGATCAGGGGAGACACAATAGAATACAATGCCGATTCGTTTAAGACGCTGCCAAGCGCCGTTGTGGAAGACCTGATAAAGAAACTGCCCGGCGCGGAAGTAGATTCCGAAGGAAAAATCACGGTTAACGGAAAGGAAATAAAGAAAATATATGTGGATAAAAAAGAGTTTTTCAGTACTGACCCGAAAATCGCTTCAAGAAATCTGCCCGCTGCGATGGTCGATAAAGTGCAGGTATGGGACAAAAAGTCGGACATGGCGGAGATGACGGGGTTCGACGACGGGGAGGAAGAATCGGTCATAAACCTGACCGTCAAGCCCGGAATGAAACAGGGACTGTTTGGAAACGCCTCGGCAGGCTACGGCGATAAAGACCGGTACGAAGCCAGCCTGATGATAAATTATGCAAAAAACGACAATCAGTTTACCCTGATCGGCAGTTCGAACAACACGAACAATACGAATTTCACCGATTTGGGAGCGTCCATGGGCGAAAGACCTTCGAGAGGAATGTCGTTCGGCGGACGTAACGGCATACTGAGATCGTCGAACGGAGGATTCAATTTCGCTTCGGAACTGTCGCCAAAATTCAAGCTCGGAGGAAACCTCAGATACGGAAACAGCGATAACCAGGTAAGGTCCAGCAATTCTACCCAGAACTACATCTCCGGAGGCGACCAGTACGAAACGCGAAATCAGTCGGGAAACAATACCGGAAACAATATCCGCACGGAATTTCGAATGGAATGGACTCCTGACGAAAATACCAGACTGATATTTACTCCGAACCTCTCGTACACAAAAAACACGAATCAACAGTCGAGCAGGTATCTTACTACTCTCATCGATCCGAATGATTCGATAAACTGGGGATATTCGGAATACGGTTCGGAAACCGCAAATACAAGCTTCGGTGGGAATTTGAATTTCAGCCACAAGTTCGGGAAAAAGGGGCGGACGCTGAGCTTCAGCCTTTCGGGCAGCCTTTCCGAACAGAATGCCGAAGGTTCAAACGATTCGAAAACAGACTATAAAAGCTCGAGGGCAGGAAGCATAATCACCGATCAGATATACAGTACCGATAACAGCAGCCGCAGCTGGAGCGGATTCGTCTCGTATGTGGAGCCTCTGGGGAAAAACAATTTCATGCAACTCTCATACAGATACAGGAGTAACAACTCGGAACAGGATCGCAGGACATTCAAAAACGACGGCTCCGGGAATTATGATATCGTGGATACTTCAGCGACAAAAAGCCTCGAAAACGATTTCGACAATCAGGAGATAAGGCTTAATTTCCAGTCGGTTCGCGAAAAGTTTAACTATACTCTGGGAGTCGCCGTACAGCCTTCGAACTCGGAAAGCAAAACCATTGAACCCGACACCGCCTATACGGTAATCAACAATGTGGTGAATTTTGCGCCGATAATGCAGTTCATATACAGATGGAACAGGCAGACGAGCTTGAGAATCAACTATACGGGTTCGGTAAGCCAGCCGAGCGCCGCACAGCTGTCGAATGTCAGGGACGAGTCGAATCCGCTGAACATAACTTACGGCAATCCGGATTTGAATCCCTCGTTCAGAAACACTTTCAGGACGCAGTTCCAGAAATCAAATCAGGACAGGACAATGACCCTCACTTCGTCGGCAAACTTCGGCTTTACGACAAACGCCATAGTGAACTATTCGCTCGTGGACAGCCTCGGCAAACGCGAAAGCACATACCGGAATGTCAATGGAAACCGTAACGCCGACGCCCGTTTCATGATAAACAAGTCATTCTTCAACAGGAAGTTTTCCGTCAATTCGACAAGCAATATCGGCTACTCGGAATCCAGGGGATTTATCAACGGCGATCTGAATACTACCGGCGACCTGTCGCTGGGCGAAACGGCGGGAACGTCGTACCGTTCAGACCTGTTCGACCTCTCGCTGAGGGGAACTGTCCGGTATTCCAAAACGGATAAAAGCCTTGCCGGACAGCTGAGCAGCGAGGCGTTCAACTATGGAGGAAGCGCAAATACAACTGTTTACCTGCCGTGGGATTTCGGTATAAACTCGGACGTAAACTACTCGAGCAACTCCGGCTATTCCGACGGATTCAAACAGAACGAATGGCTGTGGAATGCTTCGATACAGAAACAGCTGTTCAGGGATAAAGCCGGGACAATAAAATTCAGCATATACGACCTTCTGCACCAGCGCAGCAATATCACAAGAACATCCGGCGCACAATCGCTGCGATATACTGCAAGCAACACGGTCGGAAGCTATTACATTCTCAGCTTCTCGTACAGATTCAGAAACTTCCGGGGCGCTCAAAGACGGGGATTCAGAGATAGAAACATGGAAGACGGCGAATTTATGCCGCCCGAGAGGGAAGACAGACCGGACAGGTCCGACAGATCCGAAAGAGACGGCGCCGAAAGAATGAGAGGCGGCGGAAACAGAGGCGGAGGAGGAGGATTTGAGATGTAACGCCTCATTCGCGGCAAAAGTCCCGTAAAGATGCAAGTGGATAGAAACTAAGATTATATCGTACCTGACGGGAATTATAAATCCGGTCTGGTGTATTGCTAAGGGATGAAAAATAAATAACGTATAAATGTTTAATGACACAAATTTAATTGCTGAAATAAAATTGCCATGTCCAATTGCCCGTAGGGCATTATACAGTGTGCGGGCTAAAATTGTGAGATAAAAATGTAGAGATGTTTCGTGTCTTTTAACGCCGTAGGCGTTTGATGTGAATAACCCCGTGCAAGCGAAGCGCAGCCCGGGGTACGTATATCTCTCTGACACAACTCCGTATGGAGTTGAACTGCTATGCAGTTCAGGTAGAGCGCTGTCTATGTCCCCGAACTGCGCCTGCGGCTTGTTCGAGGTTATCCATATTGGATGCCATACGGCGTCAGTCTGCAATGCACAAAACTACCCCGCGCGTGGTATAATATCAATAGAAATTTGTCCAATACACCTTCACAACCCCCCGTCAGGACATAGCCGTCAGGATAACGGAGCAAACAAGCTATAAATCAATTACTATTTATTTTTTCAGGCCGTTAATTTATTTGGGATTTTCACATTATTACAGTATATCTCTGCATACAGAGGATGACATTTACTTTTCACATTGGAGTGCCTGTATAATTTTCATCTGTGTTTAGATTTTTTTTTTTTGACATTCATCAAAACAGGCAGCAGCAAAATTTGAAGAGATCCGATAAATTTCACTGGATCAATTACAAATTTCAAGATATATTTATTTATAAACCCCGGAATATTTTTCTGTAGTCTGTTCTCCATGTAAGGTTTGTAAGAATATTATTAATAGCGATTTATATAAAGCACAGCTATTTTTAACCCCCTTTCCCGTCTGGAATTGGGGGGAAATTCGTACTCTGCATCATATTAAAGAATGTTTTTAATTAAATGCGGGGGGTGGTTTATGTACGAAAAAACTGCCCCGCACTGTATTATTCATATCGGGTGCAAAGATACGGTTTATTTTTCAGATAAACAAATTATCAGCTCAATTATTTCAGGCATTCCCATTCTGTTTTTTCTTCTTTCCTGCACATGATTTTCAGAGAATCTTTTCAGAAGCCTTTTCATTGTCGTTAATGCTTTTTTTCGAGTATCCTGCAATATGATTAACAGTTCGTTATAACAGCAGGCGAGCATATTGAATGCTTTTCTCATACTTATGGGCACCTCTTAAAAACTCGGCATCCAATTTAGGAGGATAAATATATTATTGAACAGTAGGATTTTATTAAATTTTTGTATACCTTTGTGCATGAAAAGATTCAAACGGCATAAAGATTACGGATTTTGGGATCAGGACATCCGTTTAAGCAAGCTAAGTCAATTGGGCGATCCGCTGGAGAAATTGAATAGATGTATTGATTTTGAGATGTTC